>VFZQ01000560.1 GCA_016871135.1 Acidobacteriota bacterium
TGACGGCCGCCTTCTTCTTTCGACAACACGTAGACTTCGCCCTTGAACTTCTTGAACGGCTTGATCGAACCCGGCTTGGCGATAACCTGGCCGCGTTCCACGTCGTCCTTGTCGATGCCGCGCAGCAGCAGACCGACGTTGTCGCCGGCGCGCCCTTCGTCCAGCAGCTTCTTGAACATTTCGACGCCGGTGATAACCGTCTTCCGCGTATCGCGGAATCCGACGATCTCCATTTCCTCGCCGACCTTACAGATACCCGTTTCGATACGGCCCGTAACAACCGTGCCGCGGCCCTGAATCGAGAAGATGTCTTCGATCGGCATCAGGAACGGCTTGTCGACCACGCGTTCCGGCATCGGAACGTACTTGTCAACCGCGTCCATCAGGTCGTCGATCGCCTTTTCCCACTGCGGCTCGCCGTTCAATCCGCCCAGCGCCGAAACGCGGACCACCGGCAGCGTGTCGCCGGGGAAACCGTAGCTCGACAGCAGTTCGCGGACTTCCAGTTCGACCAGTTCGAGCAGCTCGGCGTCTTCCACCATGTCGACCTTGTTCAGTGCGACAACGATGTAGGGCACACCAACCTGGCGGGCCAGCAGAATGTGCTCGCGGGTCTGGGGCATGGGGCCGTCGGTGGCCGCCACAACCAGGATCGCGCCGTCCATCTGCGCCGCGCCCGTGATCATGTTCTTGATGTAGTCGGCGTGGCCGGGGCAGTCGACGTGGGCGTAGTGACGGTTCGCCGTCTCGTATTCCACGTGCGACGCCGCGATCGTGATACCACGGGCCTTTTCTTCCGGCGCGTTATCGATCGAGTCGAAGCTGCGGAACGATACCTTCGGGTTGTGCTTGGACAGCGTCTTGGTGATCGCCGCCGTCAAGGTCGTCTTGCCGTGGTCGATGTGTCCAATCGTTCCCACGTTGACGTGCGGTTTTGTACGGTCAAATTTCTCTTTCGCCATGGTAAGGGGACCTGTGAGGAAAATAGGATGGAGCCGTTGACCAGGATTGAACTGGTGACCTCGTCCTTACCAAGGACGCGCTCTACCAACTGAGCTACAACGGCCCGGAAAACTGATTCAGTTGAAGTGGTGGACAGGGGAGGATTCGAACCTCCGTAGCCCCAAGGGGCGACGGGTTTACAGCCCGGTGCTTTTGACCGCTCAGCCACCTGTCCAGAAAACTACAATCGAAAAACCGCCGCGCAATAAGGCTGGCAGGTCTTTGCGGAACCACATGAAACCTTTGGAGCTGGCGGAGGGATTTGAACCCCCGACCCTCTGATTACAAATCAGATGCTCTACCAGCTGAGCTACGCCAGCGGACTTTCAATCCCGTTCACATGCTTTCGTTGTAACGAAATCCTGCAAACTAGACTATCTAAGAGTATAGCAGACAACGAGTGCGGATAGCGAGGGAGGCGGTGCAAGATCACCGAATTCATACCTACCATCATTCCGCTCCTGGCATTTTGACGCGATCTCGCCGATCTGTCGAACGCGCGCACCCGCAGGGCTCCGCGGACGAATCGCGGCGGGTCACACTGCCCTCAATTGTTCATAACGCTGGCGAGCACCTGACCGTTCCTACTGCGGGCGAGGACGCCCTGACCATTGAGGATGGGAACACGGCCACGCTTCGGTGGAGGCACCACTGCTTCTATCACTGAATCAGCTATGTAGCCACGGGGCTGGAATTTTCGCGGGCGGCATCCTGGTGCCAGGTTCAGCGTCGAGCGGAGCGCGGCTCGGAGAACGACTCGACTTCCCGAAGCGACGAAAGGTTAGAGCCACATCGGATGCTCCGCTCCGCCGGCGCCGGCGGAGCGGATTTCGCGTACTCTGCGCGTCCGATCCACGACGCGCAGTTGCGGATCGGCGCCTGTGCGCGCACTCACGTACGCCACGTCACCACCACTCGCGGCGGGCCGGAAATCCCACCGGCCTTCTTCGGGTTTCGTGAGCGCCTCGATACGCCGCGACGCCACATCGACAAGAGCCAGATGCACGCCGCCCTTGGCTTGGCGCGGCCGGAAGTCGCGATTGAAGTGATCTTTGTCCGGACGGTTCGGCGCATACTGCCACGGAGTCCGCGAGCCGTCGATCCGCATCGGAAACAGCACTCGCGTGGCGTCATACCAAATTGGAGAATTCGATCCACCGCCCGGATTTGCCGCCTTCCCATACGACGCTCCGAACCACGCCGCCGCGTTAGGCGTGAGCCGCATCACCGACTTGAAGTCGGTCACCGCAATCGCCGACCAATCGTGGCCCGGGTCTTCCCTGCTCATGCAGATTTGAAACGCGACATGCTTGCTATCGGGCGACCACGATGTCCCGAAACACAGTTCGCCGGGATCGGCCGGCATCGTCTTCCGGCCGCCGCCGTCGACATCAACGACGCCGATCTTGTAGTTGGCGTGAAACGCGAACCGCGCGCCGTCGGGCGAGAGGCTTACGCCATAGACATACTCGCCGGGCGATGTCAGCGCCTTTGGATTCGCGCCGTCGAGATCGACTGTGTACAACACGGACTTCCCGTTTGCGATCACCGTCACGGCCAGACGCGCGCCACCGGGCATCACCACACACGGCGAGATAAAATTGCCGAGCGTCTGCCGCGCACACAACTCCGCAATCGCCCCGGTGCGCACGTTCCCCTTCCAGATCCGCGTGCGGCTCTTGGGATAGTAGTCGTAGAAATCGCGCGTTTTCCAATCGGGCGGCACGCTGAGGCTCATCAGCAACAGATCGCCGTCTGGAAAAACACCGTACGCGCCGAAATTCTGCTCACTCGCTTGGTCGAAGGCAAGAAGGCGCGAACGCCCGCCGGTTGTAACGGCGAGACGCTTGCCCGGATTGAGGAAACCGGTCGAGGCGCGCGCGGTGTACAGAATTTCGCGCGCCTCGACGGCAGCGGCGGCGGAGAGCAAGAGGTCCCGGCGCCGCATCGTGACTTACAAACGCGCGTAGGCGGGCAGCGTCAGGAACTCGACGAACTTCTCCGCGCCGATCATGTCGTCGAAAATCTTGGCCGCTTCGGCCTTGGCCGGCGTGCCGGGATTTTTCGACAACTCCTCGGCCAGCACTTGGCGCACAAGGTCCATAGTCACCACGCGGCCATCGGACATCGCAGCGCCGTGACGCACCCATTGCCACACCTGAGAGCGGGAGATCTCCGCCGTCGCGGCGTCTTCCATCAGGTTGTAAATCGGCACGCAGCCGTTGCCGTTCAACCACGCTTCCAGGTACTGCAAACCGATGTCGATGTTCATGCGCAGCCCCTTTTCGGTGATCGCGCCTTCGGTCGGCTTCAGCAAGTCGGCCGCCGCGATCGTGTATGTCTCGCGCGGTTTGTCGATTTGATTCGGAGTGGGCATGTGTTCGTTGAAAACATCGAGCGCCACTTGCACCAGGCCCGGATGCGCGACCCATGTGCCATCGTGTCCGGCCTTCACTTCGCGAAGCTTGTCGTTGCGAACTTTTTCGATCGCGGCCGCATTGGCCTCCGGATCGTTCTTGATGGGGATCTGCGCCGCCATGCCTCCCATCGCGTGAATGCCGCGGCGATGGCAGGTTTGGATCAGCAGCTTGACGTAGGCGGCCAGAAAATCGCGGTCCATTGTGACAAGAGCGCGGTCGGGCAGCATCTTGTCCGCGCGATGGCCGAGCTTCTTGATGTAGCTGAAGATGTAGTCCCAGCGGCCGCAGTTCAGGCCCGCCGAGTGGTCGCGCAACTCGTACAGAATTTCGTCCATTTCGAACGTCGCGAGAATCGTTTCAATCAGAACCGTCGCGCGGATAGAACCTTGCGGCACACCACAATAGTCCTGCGCGAATACGAAGACATCGTTCCAGAGGCGCGCTTCCAGATGGCTCTCCATCTTCGGCAAATAGAAGTACGGCCCGACGCCGCTCGCGAGTTGATTCTTGGCGTTGTGAAAGAAGAAAAGGCCGAAGTCGAAGAACGAGCCGGAGATCGGTTCGCCGTTGACGAGGAAGTGCTTCTCCGGCAAGTGCCAGCCGCGCGGACGGACGATCAACACGGCCGTCTTCTCATTCAATTTGTACTGCTTGCCATCGGGATTGGAGAACGTGATGGTACGGTCGACGGCATCGCGCAGATTGATCTGCCCGCCGATGACGTTGTCCCAGGTTGGGGAATTGGAGTCTTCCAGATCGGCCATGAACATCGGCGCGCCGCAGTTCAGAGCGTTGATCAGCATCTTGCGTTCGGTGGGGCCGGTGATTTCGGCGCGGCGGTCGGACAGCGCGGGCGGGATGGGCGCGACACGCC
>VFZQ01000561.1 GCA_016871135.1 Acidobacteriota bacterium
GTCGGGACAAAGGTGGCTTGAATGAACTGGGACCGCATCGCGACGATACTTCGGAAGGAGCTTCGACAGGTGTTTCGAGAGCCGCGGATGCGCGCGATGGTGATTATTCCGCCGGTCATGCAGTTGATCATTTTCGGGCTCGCGGTGAATCTCGACGTCGAGAACGCGCGCATTGCGTGGATGGATCAGGACCGCTCGCCGGCAAGCCGCGAGTTAGAAGCGGCGCTGGGGAATTCGCGGTATTTTCAGATCGTCGCGAGGTCTTCCACCGATGGCGAGGCGCAGCAGTTGCTCGATGGCGGACGCGTGCTGGGGATCGTGCGCGTGGGCGTTGGGTTTAGCGAAGATCTGGCGCGGGGCCGAACGGCGCCGGTGCAGATCCTAATGGACGGAACGAATTCGAACGACGCCAACATCGTGAGCGCCTATTTGACGCGAATCGTCGGCGGGTTGGGGCGGACTGGGCAGGGTAGAGTTCGCACCGAATCGCGCGCCTGGTTTAATGCCGAACTGAAGAGTCGCAACTACTTCATACCGGGTGTGGTGATGAACATCATCACGTTGATCACCTTGATGCTGACCGCGATGGCGATCGTGCGCGAGAAAGAACTGGGCACGATGGAGCAGTTGATGGTGACGCCGATCCGGCCGATCGAGCTGATGCTCGGCAAGACGATTCCGTTCGCGCTTATCGGGCTGCTCGATATGGCGCTGGCGGTGACGACGGCGCTAATTGTGTTTCATGTGCCGTTTCGCGGGACAGTGGCGATGTTGCTCGGGGCGTCGTGCGTGTTCTTGCTTTCGACGCTTGGCGCTGGGCTGTTCTTGTCGACGGTGAGCCGCACGCAGCAGCAGGCGTTGATGTCGTCGTTTTTCTTTTTCACACCGGCGTTTATGTTGAGTGGCTTTACGTTTCCGATTCGGAACATGCCGGAAGTTGTGCAGTGGGTGACCTATTTGAATCCGTTGCGGTACTTTATCGAGGTTCTGCGCGGAGTCTTTTTGAAGGGTGTGGGTGTGGAGGTATTGTGGCCGCAGTTGTTGGCGATGGGGTCGATTGGACTGGTCGTGTTGCTGCTGAGCGCCAACCGGTTTCGGAAGCGGTTGGATTGAGAGCCGCTGGCCGCGGGGCAACTCGCGGTGCGGTGGTAATGGTCTCGGGCGGCTCAGCGCGCGGGCGCGGCGGCGGCTTTTTCACGAGGCGAGAGCGGGACGGGAGCGCCGGCTTCGCGGAGGAACGCGATTTCGAAACGCTCGACGCGGAGCATGTGATTTCGCGGGTCGCCGGGGATACGGTTGGTTTGAGGCGGAGGATCGACGATTTGCAGTTTCCACTGGCTGACACCGGGAGGCGCGGGCACTTCGGCCGTAATCCTGCCGCTGCCGTTGATGTCGAAAGTCTTGCCGGCGATGCGGAGCTTGCGTGTTTTTGAGGGATTGGCGGGCCCCGGCTCGGCGTCGAAGGAGAGTGTGAAGATATGTGTGCGCGAGGCGTTGTCGGCGCGCGCGATCTCGATGGTCATTTCGTCGGCGACCCAGAACCACGAGACGGCGCCTTGGCGGTCTTCGCCCTGACTGTTCGTGAAGCGAAGTTCCGGAGGCGCGAAGGCGGTGGGCGCGGGGGTGAGGCGCGGATCGCCGGCGGGGATTTCCGTGCCGGTCGGTGTCAGGGCGAAATTGCGGACGAAAGTCAGATGTTTGCGCGGGTCGGTATCGCTTTTGACGAGGTGTTCGGTTGGAGCGATCGACTGCAGCAGGAAGCGGTTGGCGCCGGGGGAGAGGATGATCGGGACCGTTACCGTTTCGGCGGCGGCGATGCGGATCTGATTACGTGCGCCGGTGACGAGATTGACGAGGGCCAATTCGCGGTTGCGTGCGGGGTTGGCGGGGCCGGGTTCGGCGAGGAAGGCGAGGCGGTACTCGGCGGCGGGAGCGTTCTGGGCCCAGCGGGTGAATTCCAGTTGCATCGAGTCGCCGAGCCAATAGGCGGCGCCCGAGGGAAGGCGGTCCTCACCCTGCGGGTTTGAAACGGCGATATCGACTTGTGGGAGGTTAGTGGACGCGTCGCGAATGCCGAAGCGGCTGATTTGCGTGGTTGATCCGGTGACCGGGACGTTCTTCTGGAAGGCGAATTTACTGCCGGTTAGAAGGATGTCGCTTAAGCCCGGCGCGGCGACGAAAGTTTTGCTGTTTCTGGCGTGGTAGATCAACCAGGATGCGACGGTGGCGTCGGACTCACGAACCAAGTAGGTCCGGTCCGGATGGGAAGCGGCAAAGTTAATCGCGGAGACAAAATCCGGGGAATTGAAAACGGCTAAGCCGCCTGGGCGGGCCATCGCGGCCCGGTGCTGACCGACGAAACCGGCTGCGCCGGAGAGTGCTAGCACCGTTCCGCAAGCAAGGGCGGCTGGTGTCGCCAGCTTTCGGGGCAGCAGTTTGGCAGTGCGGGCGATTCCGAGAATGGCAAGCACGATCCACAAGAAAGCAAAGCTATCGATTAGTTTCCAGAACGGGTACCGCAGAAAGGACTGGGCGGAGAGTAAGTAAGTTAGGAAGACCCAGGGAGTCAGCACGGCTAGCGCTAGAAGCGCGCGTTTGCGAAGCGAATTCGTCATGAGCGCGGCGGCGCAGAGGGCGATCAACACGATGGCGGTAATTATGCCCAGAGAGTAAGAAATGTGGGCGGGGACCAATGGAAACGCGACTAATCCGCGGGACCATCCGATCAGCGTTCCGGCATCTGGCGCCAGGACTTCGACGGCGGCCCGGGCCGCCGAGGCGAAGGTATATTGTTCCTCAATGAAACGTAACGCGTAGACCAGGTACATTGGGACAAATAACGGAGCGGCGGCGGCGGAGATAAGTCCCGCGATGAAGGCGCCGCGGCCCATACGCCAAGTCAGAAAGAGTACACAGAGTCCAAATAGGGCGAAGCTGACCAGGTAAGACTCGGTATAGGTAACGAACTGGAACGACAAAGCGATGGCGGGCAGTGCGACATGCGTCGTCGAGAGTTTTCTAGCCGAGGCGGCCCAGAGAAGAAGAAAGCAGTAAACGAAGATAGCTTCGACCTGGGAGAAGAAGCCCTCGATGGCGATACGGGTCATTGCGGGAGAAAGGCCCGTCCAGAAGGCGGCTAGCGCGGCCAGAGGTAGAGGTAGCGCGAGGCTTCGACCGAGTGCGAAAACGAGTGAGGCTAAAAGAGCCAGCGCGAACGATACGCAGGCCGCGAGGCTGTCTTTGGAATCGGTGAACGATGCGGATGCGACATAGGCGGCAGCGACCGATTGACCGATGCGTTTTTCTTTGGTTTGCAGGCCTTTCAGCAGCCAGGGCGAGTGGTCACCGGCGTTGGGCGGGGTGTGAAACGATTCGGTGCGAATGAATTCGGACAAGAAGACGTAGTTAATTTGGTCGAGATGCCCTTTGCCGTAGTAGTTCTGCTTGCCCGCGTGAATGGCGGTAGCCGATTGTAGGAAGAACACCGCGGATGCAACCAGGCCGATTAATTTCGTTCCTTCCGGCAGCCGCGCGTTCCTGCACAGCGGGATCAGCCGAGCCGCGCCGGCGATGCCGATCAGTAGCGGCGCCCAAAACGTCTTGGCCACTGGCGCGCCGAGGTACACGAGGTTTTGGAGCAATAGAACTTGGATAATAAGTCCGGCTGAAAAATGGAGTGTCAGAGACGGAAGGGTCAGCTTTTCCGCGCCGGACGAAGTAAGTCGATGAAGCCAATATCCCCAGCCAGCCGATGACACGGCGAGAATCACAAATTGAAGGGGGATGTGTATCATGCGGCGGAACCACCATTTTAGCGGTAACGAATCGGAGTTCGCTTCGCACGGTGATAAAATCGGTTCTTCAAGCCTTCGCTCATGGCCAACCTTTCATTTTCGGTAGTCGCGATATTCGTGTTGTGGTATCTGTCCGGCCTAGGCTTGGCGTACTTTGCGACGCGGCGGACTTCCCTGGCTCGTTTCTTCCCGCTATTGGGGCTGTTCTTCGCTCAAGCGCTTTTTGTTGTCGGGCGATCGTTTATGGGGTTCGTCACGCCGGATGGAGTGTCGGCTGCCTCATTGTGGATCTTGCACGGAGCTGGATTGCTGTGTACGGCTGCCGCTCTGCGGGAGATTGGCTGGCGGCGGCTACTGCGAAGGTGTCGGATCCGGAGCGGCGTGTCTTTGCTCGCAATGCTCGCGTTCGCGGCGGTATCGCAAATGGGGCCTTGTCTGGCACACGGGGACTTCTGTTACGTCAGCCACCTGAACGTCGAG
>VFZQ01000562.1 GCA_016871135.1 Acidobacteriota bacterium
GCTGACGTCGCGCGCGGCGTCGCGTTTGATAAGGACGGCGCCCATGTCTGGATCGTCGGCCAAACCGCATCCGCCAACCTGGCGACCAACAACTCCATTCAGAGCACGCTCGGCGGCAGCAACGACGGCATGATCGCACGCATCAATCTGGCGACCAAGGCGCGTACGTTTTTCACCTACCTCGGCGGCTCGACCAGCGAAGACTTTTCCTGCGCAATCTCCGCCGAACCCGGTAAAGTCCTCATCGGCGGCCAGGCATCCTCGGGCTTCACGCCGACTTCGACCATTCTCGGAAACGCTTCCAACGCCTCCGGAATTCTGCTCAAGATCGCGCCCAACGACGCAGGCCACGAGTTCTCGTCCTTCCTGCGTGGAACGACCAACGTCCTCGGCATCGCTCTCGACGGCCTGCTTCGTCCAATCGTCGCCGGCAACGCCAGCAACCTGTTTGTCAACGTCAATTCCCCGATGCCCACTACGCCTACCGACTTCAGCAACGCTTATGTCTCGGCGATTAAGCCCGGTCTCAACGGCTATTCGTTCGCTGCGGCCATCGGAGGAAGTGGCACCGATATCGCTACTTCCGTCGCTACTGATGCTTCGAAAAACATCCACGTCGCCGGACGAACGACCTCGGCCAACTTCCCCGCTCAAGGCGCGCTCCAACCCACGCTGAACGGCACGCAAGACGCCTTCGTCGTGAAAATCTTCGACAACTAGCGCACCCTGAAGAGCCCCATTACCTTCTCGGCCACAAACCGGGCCGCGGCCTCGGGTTCGAAGGTTTTCTCCTGCAATACATGCGAAGAAACCTCCACGACCACGGGGCCGCTGTATTTTCTTGCCGCCAGTTCCTTGGCATAGCCGGCGTAGTCAATCGACCCCGCGCCCGGCAGCACAAACCGGTACTTCGCCGCATCCCCGACCGAATCTTTGATATGCACCATCGCCGCAAACGGCAGCGCCGCGTCCAGCGATTCGTTTAACGAAAATCCCTGCAACTGAAAATGGCTGTAGTCGAAGTTCAGCTTGCAATAGCGGGACTTCATCGTGCGGCACAACTCCGCCGCGTCCTTCGGCGTATGCAGCGCTGAACCAATATGCGCCTTGATTGCGAGGACGACTTTGTGTTTCTCGGCGCGTTCGGTCCACTTCTCCAACCGCCGTTCGAACTGCTCCTTTAACTGCGGCCACTCAGCCGGCTTCCCACCGACAATCGTCTCCACCACTGGCCGGCCAATCTCTTTCGCCAACCGCAACGAATGATCCAGTTGATCGAGACTCTGCTGTTCATCGCCCGTCAGCCGCACGTCTTCCATCAGGCTCACTACCGGCAGCTTATGCTTGGCGGCCATCTCGCGAACCTCGATCGCCATCGCCTTCCGCGGCTCGAATAACTCGACTCCCGTATAGCCAAGCTTCTTCGCCATCGCGAACGATCGATCCAGCGGCCAGTTCGGAAACCCTTTGAAGCTGTACGCAAACGCCGCGGTCTTCGCGCGCGGAATCAGCCCGGCCAGTAACACTCGCCGCGTCATGACGGATTCGCCGCGATGTAGTCTTTCAACATCCGCATCCACTCGCCGATGAAGTACGGATTGTCATGCCACGTGCGGCCCGAGACCATATTGCCGTCTCGCACGCACCGGTCGTTGACGAACGTCCCGCCGCTGAACTCGACATCCAGTTTGCACTTCGGCACCGTCGCCATCCGCCGTCCGCGAATCACATCCGCCGCCGCTACGATCTCGACGCCGTGGCAGACCACGGCCACCGGTTTTTGCGCGTCGAAAAAGTGACGCGTGATGCGCAACAGGTCTTCGTTATAGCGCAGATACTCCGGCGCGCGTCCGCCGCTGACGAACATCCCCGCGTACTCTTCCGGTTTCACATCCGCGTAAGCGATATCGGATTTCCAGTGGTAGCTCGGCGACTCCTTCGTCAAATCCCAACCCGGCGGAATCTCGTGCATCACCAGGTGATACACCCTCTTCTCCGGCCCTGCGACGACCGCTTCATAGCCCTCTTCAATCACGCGCCAAATCGGATAGACCGTATCGAGCGCCTCCGACGCATCCCCTATCGGAATCAGAATTTTCGGTTTCACAGTTGCACCTTCGAGCCGCCGTGAGCGCGGGACTCATTCATCGCCAGCGCCAATCGCACGCCCAGCGCCGACTCCACCGGAGAACAAATCGTGGGCTTCTTGTTTTCATTAATGCAATCGGCGAAGTACTGGATTTCGGCCGCGTAGCCGTCGACGTCGTCCAACTTCAACTCCTCCGCCTCGCCATCGGCCTTATACAACTTCGGCGGTCGATTGTCGGTGGAATAGTCGAGCGTGCCGCCATCGGTATTCACCGTATACTCCATCGAAAACGGATACGCCTTTGGATGATGCCACCCGCCGGTCACAACCACCGACCCGATCTCGGCGTAATGAAAATTGGCCGTAATCACATCGATGCCCGCGTTCAGATTTTCATATCCGGTCGCCGTCACGGCCTCCGGCATGCCGAATAGGTGATAGACCATATCTACGTCGTGGATCAACAAATCGAACACGCCGCCGCCACTTTTGTCCGGTTCTTTCAACCACTTGCTCCACGCCGGCGCCGCACACCGCCGCCGGAACAACGCGCTGCGAACCGCGCCCAACCCGCCGCTCCGCAGCGCCGCGCGCAGCGCCGTGTAGGCAGGAAAGAACCGCAGCACCTGCGCGACCATCAAAATTTTCCCAGCTGCATCCGCCGCTTCCAGCATCTCGCTGCACTCGCCGAGCGATAGCGCCATCGGCTTCTCGACCAGCACATGCTTGCCCGCCTTCAGCGCCGCCAATGTCAACGGCTTGTGCAGATCCGTCGGAACACACAAATCGACGGCGTCGATATTCGGATCGGCGAACGCCTGCTCCGGCGTCTCATACTGCGCGACGTTCGTAAAATCGAGCTTCTCGCCCGGCCCGCCGAGGTTGCCTTGAATCGCGCTCAGATCGCCCGACCGCCGCTTGGGATCCGCCGACACCACCGCGCCGAGCGTCGCTCCCTTCACCGAATGCAGCCCCTTCAGGTGAGTGCTGCCCATAAAACCGAGTCCGACAACGGCGATTCGCATAAGGTTCTATTATTGGTCCGCGACCGCCCCGTCGGCAAACTTGTATTCCGGCCGCTTCACCGGTTTGTACGGATGCGCCGCCGCGACCTTCTCATCCAAGTCGCAGCCCAACCCCGGTTTCGACGGCAGATCCGCGAAGCCGTTCTTGTGATCCACCTTCGCGCCCTGGAACAAATCGAGCAGCCAAGGATCGCTCTTGATCGTGAACTCCTGAATCGTACAAGCCGGCGTCGTCGCGTCGACGTGGAGCGACGCCAGCGTCGACACCAGGCTCTGCGGATTATGCGGCGCCATCTCGATGCGATACGCCTCCGCGATCGTCCCGATCTTCTTCATCTCCAGGATCCCGCCCGCATGACAAACGTCTGGCTGCACGATATCGACCAGATGCCGCGAACACATCTCCGTGAAGGCGTACTTGGTGAAATGCCGTTCGCCGGTCGCCAGCGGAACTTTCGTCTTTGACCGCAAATGCGCCAGTTCGCCGAGATCTTCAAGCTGCGTAGGTTCTTCGACAAACAGCGGCCGCAGCGGTTCGATCGCCGTGCAGAAATGCACCGCCATCGGCGTTGTCAGCCGCCCATGCGGATCGAGGCAAATGTCGAAGTCATCGCCCACTGCCTTCCGCACCGCTTCCATTTTTTGAATGCCCTTGCGCACGGTGACGTTCGGATCGATCAGGTCTTTCTCGGCATTGATGAAGCCCGACTTCGCCGCCGTGAACCCCAGCGACTTGGCCTTCAGATACGCTTCCGGCGTATCGCCGACATCGAGGTAAAGCCGGATCCTCTGCCTCGCCGCGCCGCCGAGAAGTTTGTAGATCGGAACGCCCAGCGCCTTGCCGACAATGTCCCACAGCGCAATTTCAATCGCCGATATCGCCGAGTTCAATATCGGACCACCGCGCCACCGCGGCACGCGATACAGCGTCTGCCAGATGCCCTCGATATCGGAGGGATCGCGCCCCAGCAGTAACCGCTCGTTGTCCATGATCGCCGACGAAAGCGTCGCTTCCTTGCTCGTAATCGATCCCTCGCCCAGCCCCGTCAACCCCCACGGCTGTCCAAATTAGCGCGGAGTGAGCGGGAGCGGAGTTGAAGGTAAAGGAGTTACCGCTTGGTCCGAGTTGGCGAGAAGGTGAGGTTGGGGG
>VFZQ01000563.1 GCA_016871135.1 Acidobacteriota bacterium
ATCGGCGAAGGCACAACGTTGTCGGCGGCGATTACGATCGCCGCGCAAGGCGAGTCGTTGCCCGAGGTCTGGCGCGCCAACGCGGAGACGCTGGAAAGCGTCAAGTCGTCGGGCCGCAATTCGATCGCGCTGTTTGGCCGCATTCTGGATTGGCCCGCGCTGAAAGACGCCGAGGCACTGAAGGCCCGCATGCGCAAGCTGCGCGAGTCGTTCCGCTGTCCGCCCGAAGTGTTCAACGAGTTGGAAGATTTCTACGGAGTGCGCGGCGCGGCCGGCAATTTAGGCAGCGCGCGTTCCCGCCGCCGCGAACGCGCCATCGACAAGCCGTGGCGATTTCACGGCCGCCTGCGACGGCTGGCCGGCGAGCGCAGCGGCGGCGAATTCGACCGTCAGTGGCGCATCTTCATGGAAGCGCTCATCGGCGAGGCGAGCGGGCAGAGGCAGTTACGTCCCGCTGGAAAGGTCGCGCTCGATTGGGCGCGGCTGGAAAGCGGTTGGAGAGGATAAAGGAGTTCTATGCCGGAAGACGTTCAAGATATCGCGCCAGAACCAACACCGGAGCCGGTGGCAGAAGCGCCGGCCGAAGCCGCGCCCGAACCGCCGGCCGAAGCCGCTGTTGTCGCCGACGCGCCCGCCGAAAAGCCAGCGGAGAGGCCGGCCGACAAGCCGCGCCAGCAACAGCAGCGGCCTCCACGCGAACAGCAGCAAAAAGGCAAGGGCGGCGATCGTCCGCGCGGCGAGCAGAATCGGCCGAACAACAAGCCGCCGCAGCAGCAACAGCAGCGCGACTCAGGACCGCGCGACCGCGACCGCGGCAGAGACCGCGACCGCATGCCCCAAGGTCCGATCGAAATCGACTACGACAAGCTTCTGGCCGACTCGCTCTATCTCGACAATCAGGCCCACGCCGTTGTCGCGCGGTTGCGCGATCTCGACGCCGGCACGCGTTCGCAGTTGCGCCGTTTGTATGGCGCCGTGCGCCGCGCCTGCCGCGCCGCCGAGGGCGATCGTCAACATCAGTTCGTCATGCTTCGCGCGAGGCTGTCCTATACCATCGCGCGCCACTCGCTGCGTAGTCTCGACCCGATGGAAAAGCTGCTGCTGCAAGTCACGCGCAAGAACGAAAGCAAAGGCTACGACCGCTTCCGCGATCTGTTTGAAGCCATCATCGCCTACAACGAATAACCGGACCCACCCATGAGCGCCACTACACAAGTTCCCGAACTCCGGCTTTCCGGAAAACTCATTATCGACGCGTCGCTCGTCTGCCTCACCGGCTTGCACATCGGCGCCGGCAAAGGCTCGCTGGAGATCGGCGGCGCCGATAATCCGGTGGTCAAAGACGCCTACGGCCGGCCGATCGTGCCCGGGTCGTCGATCCGCGGCCGCATCCGCAGCCTGCTCGAACAGGCGCTGGGCCTGACTTCGCCCGATGAGATGATCTACCTTTCGCGCCGCCGCGGGCAAGAGGTTCGCATTCATCAGAGCGATCGCACCGACGACGCCGTGTGTCTGTTGTTTGGACGTAACCCCGGCCGGATGGACCGTGTGAAGGGCGACGCCACCGAGTCGCGCCACGTCACGCCGGCGCGGCTTGCGGTTTACGATGCCCCGCTCGATCCCGAGTCGATTACCGCGCAGATGCGCGAGCGGCTCGACGATGAGATGACCGAAGTCAAAAGCGAGAACGCGATCGATCGCATTACGGCGCAGGCCAATCCGCGAACGCTGGAACGCGTGCCGGCGGGCGCGAAATTCCGCGTGCGCCTGGTGCTCGACGTATTGCACGAGGATGATCGGAAACTCGCGGCCGTGCTGGTGCAGGGTCTGCGGCTGCTCGAAGATTCGTCGCTTGGCGGCGGCGGTTCGCGCGGCTCCGGCCGCGTGGCGTTTCAGAACATTCGCGCGGTTTGGCGCGGGCGCAAGTACTACGCCGAGGGCGCGCAGGAAGAAGAAGTGGCCAAGGCCGATTCGCTCGACGGGCTGCAATCGGCGGTGCTGTCGGACGAATTCGCCGTTCGGCTTTCGGAATAACTGATGCCGCTCGATCGCCCCGCGCTGCTCGTTCAACTGCAACCGCTCACGCCTTGGCGCTGCGGCTCCGGCCGCCCGGGCGAACCGGCTTCGCTTGTCCCGAGCGACAGCCTGTTCGCGGCGCTGTGCCATGCGTTCCAGCGGCTGGGATGGGGCGAGGAGTGGCTGGCTGGCGGAGCGCGGGCGGTGCGGTTGAGTTCGCTGTTCCCTTCCTTGCCCGAGTGCTTCTTCGCGCCGCTGGCCGAAGAGGTTCGCGAGGCGAACCGCCATCTGAAGCGGGTGCGAATGAGCGCGGTGCGTTTCGCTCCGTTCGGCGCGGTTGGCGACCTGGCGGCGGGCAAGTTCGATGAAGGCCGATGGGTGCTGGATTTGTCGTCGGGTTGTTCGCTGCCCGCCGATCGCGCGGGCGCGGGCGGCCCGTTCCGGCCGATCGAACGAACGCGCGCGGCGGTGGATCGGGCTTCGCGAGTTGCGGTGGAATCGGCATCGACAAACGGCATCGACTTCGGCGGACACGGCGGGGCGTGGTGTTTGGCGGCGTTCGCGGACGAGGCAACGCGCGAAGTGTGGTCGCCGCGCTTGAAGGGCGCGTTTCGATTTCTGGCCGACGATGGAATCGGAGGTTGGCGCGCGGCCGGTTGGGGTCGCTCGCGGCGGCCGCGGTTTCGCGAGGGCTCGTTGGGGCACTTGGCCGGGAAGATGGGATGGCCGGTCGCGGAGGCATCGGACCGGTGGTGGTCGCTGGGGTTGATAGCGCCCGCCGAGTCGGACGCTATCGATTGGACCGGCGGCGCCTATGGCGCTGTTGAACGCTTCGGAGCAAGCGCGGGCGGCGCGTTCGGTCCGTATCAGAAGTTTGTGCGCGAGGGATCGGTGTTGCAATCGGCTGCGGAGCCGGCGGGACGGATTGTCAGCATTCCGTCGCGGCGCGTTTCGCCCCGCTATGGCGCCGGTTTAGCGCTGCCGTGGATCGCGGCCGGGGAGCGCGGCCAATGAGTCTGCGCAAGTTTGTAGCTACGGCGATTACGCCAACGCTGGCGGGGTCGGGCGAAGAATTGACGCCAATCGACTACATGGTCTGGCAGAACGAAGTTCGCGTGCTCGATCAGGAGAAGATTTTCAAGCTTCTGGCGCGGAATCCCCGCCTGGAGAGTTATCTCGATCAGTTGCGAAAGTCCGAGCGGCTGGAGTGGACGCAATGGGGCGGCTATGCGCAGAACTACTGCGCCGAGAAGATTCCGTTTGCGTCGGCCGGGCTGGTTGCGGTTTGGGAGAAGGCGCGGAACGAAGATATTTATGTCGCGCGGTTCGCACGCGCGGCCGGGCGCGGCGTGATTCCGGGCAGCGCGCTGAAAGGCGCGATTCGGACAGCCTGGTGGCTGGGCGGGATGGACCCGTCGAAAGCGCTGGCGATTTGGAAAGACGCGGTGGCGGGAGGACGGCGGTTCAGTCCGCCTCCGGTTCGGCCGGCGGGTCTGTTTAGCTTAGGCGACGCGCGGGCTTCGGCCGATGCGTTTCGGGTGTATCAGAGCCGGGTGCTGGTCGTGCGAGGCGAAGGGAAATCGGAATGGAAGCCGGGGCAGTTGTTTGTCGAGATGGCCAAACCCGGCGCGACGTTCCACGGCACGGCGGCGATTGCGGAAGCGGCGATGGAAGCGGCGCGCGTCCAGACGCGGCGTTGGATCGCCGAGCACCGGGAGTATGCAAGAGCGGCGGCGATGAAACCGTTGACCGAGGCGGTCGAAAAACTCGCGGCGGCGGAGTCTGCCTTGCCGGCCGGAAGCTTACTGATTCCGCTCGGATGGGGCGCCGGGCTGTCGAGTAAGGCGTATGTGCCGGGTATCGGCGAAGCGGAGGTGCGGATGCAGATCGGGCGGATTCCGGGGATTCGCAAAGGCCCCATGCCAAACATGCCGTTCCCGAAAACGCGGCGTGTCGTGCTGGATGGCGCGGGCGGGGCGAACCTTCCGGGATGGATCCAAATTGACTTCTAGCCTCATGCTCCCCCCTCTTTCTGCCGATGATATACCTATGCGAGGGGATTTTAGCCGTCTCGTGGTACTATACGACGAGGCGGGCTAAGAGTCCGCTGCCGCAAGGCAATCTATGTACAACGCCTTCTTTGGCATCACCGAAAACCCGTTCAGCTTGAGCCCCGATCCGACGTTTCTGTATCGGAGTTCACAGCA
>VFZQ01000564.1 GCA_016871135.1 Acidobacteriota bacterium
TGGCGGATTATTTACCGCGCCGGCGACTGCGTCGACGGTGAGTGTGACGGCGACCTCGACGCTCGATCCGACGAAGTCGGCGACGGCGACCGTGACCGTGACGGGGCCGGCGCCCTTGGTGAGCCGCATTACAGCCGCCCGGTTGCTTGAGCAAGCGACGTTCGGACCGCGGCCTTCCGATATCGCGAAGGTGCAGCAGATGGGCGTTGCGCCGTGGATCGACGAACAATTGGCGCTCTCGGAGACGCCGATTCCCGACGCCGCCGATACGGGAGTTCTGCGGCGATGGGCGCTCCACAACTACACTCACGCGCCCGATCAGTTGCGCCAACGGCTGACGTACGCGCTGAGCCAGATCGTTGTAGTGTCGCTCAACAAGAACATCTATCCGAACGAAATCCTGCCGTGGATGCGGATCATGCAAAAGAACGCGTTCGGCAACTACAAGCAGATTCTGAAAGAGGTCTCGGTAAGTCCGTCGATGGGCAAGTACCTCGATCTGGCGAACTCCGTAAAACCGGTGAACGGTTCGGGCGCGAATGAGAATTACGGGCGCGAGTTGATGCAGCTATTCTCGATCGGCCTGTGGGAATTGAACAACGACGGCACACAGAAGCTCGACGGCGCCAATCAACCGATCCCCACTTACAACCAGCAGACGGTGCAGCAGATTTCGCTGGCGCTGACTGGATGGACCTATCCTGGCGCGAATGCAACGGGCATGAACTGGGAGAACTTCACGGGCGGCGATTTGCAACCGCGGCCGCTACTGCACGATATGACGGCGAAGTCGTTCCTCGGCTGCAATCTGCCCGCGAATCAGACACCGCAACAGGACATGGACATGACAATCGACTGCGTGTTCAATCATCCGAACACGCCGGCGTTTATCTCGCTCCGGCTGATTCGCAGCCTGGTGAAAAGCAATCCTTCGCCCGCGTTCGTGAATCGCATCGCAAATGTGTTCATCAACAACGGCGCGAATGTACGCGGCGACTTGAAGGCGGTGGTGAAAGCGATTCTTCTCGATCCCGAAGCGCGGCAGGATGCGGCCGGCGTCAACGACGGGCGCTTGCGCGAACCGATCTTGCACTTCACAACGTTAGTGCGGAACTTGAACGGCGGAGTGGCGGCTTCCAATTCGTTTGCCTACATCTTTGACAACATGGGGCAGTCGGTTCTCAATCCACCTTCGGTGTTTAGCTGGTTCTCGCCGCTCTATCGCGTACCGAAGAGTCCGCTATTCGGGCCGGAGTTCCAGATCTACACCGCAACCGACGCCACGTTGCGCGCCAACTTCTTCTATCAGATCCTGGGCAACAGCGCGGGCGAGATTACGATCGACTTGAATCCGCTCAGCGCCGCGGCGGGCAACACGACGCAGTTGATGGACAAAGTCGATGAGACGTTCCTGCATGGACGAATGCCGGCCAACGTACGTCAATCGATAACCACCGCAGTCAATGCCTCATACGACAACAACCAGAAGGTACAGACCGCTGTGTACCTGACGATCTTATCCGGCCAATACGCCGTGCAGCACTAGGAAAGGAATCCCAAAATGAACAACAACAAAACACGAAGAGACTTTTTCCGCACGGCGCTGGCCGGGGGCGCGCTGGCAAAGATCGGAGCGATGAATGCGTTTGCGCAGGGCGCGACCGACTACAAGGCGCTAGTTTGCGTCTTTCTGCTCGGCGGCAACGATGGCAACAATGTCATCGTGCCGCAACAGCAGGCGGCGTACGACGCGTACAAGGCGATCCGGCTTGGGCTGGCTCTGCCGGATACGTCGGCGAAGCTGCTACCAGTGACCGATTCCGCTTCGGGATTGCCCTACGCGCTGAGCGATGGATTGTCCGGCGTGCATCCGTTGTGGGCGCAGAACAAGCTAGCCGTCGTTGCGAATGTCGGCATGTTGGTGAAGCCGACGACGCGCGCACAGTATCTGGCGAATTCCGTGCCGGTGCCGACGAATCTTTTCTCCCACTCCGATCAGATCGGGCAGATGCAGAGC
Source organism: Acidobacteriota bacterium (assembly GCA_016871135.1). Lineage (GTDB taxonomy): Bacteria > Acidobacteriota > Terriglobia > Bryobacterales > Bryobacteraceae. Next base: position 2,018 of record VFZQ01000564.1, read on the forward strand.
GGCGTGCCTTCTACCGGCGGCGGAACGGGTTGGGCAGGACGCATCGCCGATCAAGCCGCGCCAATGAACGGAGCGGCTTCGTTTCCGGCGGGCTTTTCGATTGCCGGTCCGGCGCTTTTCACAACGGGCGGCGTGGTGCAGTCGGCGTCTCTGTATCCCGGCTTCGACCTTGATCTGTATGGCATGAACTTCTGGCCGGCGACCGCGTCCTCGGCGCGCAAAACGGCGCTACAGCAGTTGCTCACATTCGATAGCGGCATGGCACTGGTGCAGGCCGGGAATAAAGTACGGCAAGATGCAATGGCATTGAACGCGATGTTGAAGGACAACTCGGGCACGCCCGCGTTGACGACGGTGTTTCCGGGCACGCAGATCGGTCAGCAGATGCAGCAGGTGGCGAATATCATCCGGTTGCGCAATGCAACAGGCATGAAACGCCAAGTGTTCTTCTGCGCGCTGGGCGGCTTCGACACGCATGGCGCGCAGGGTTGGCAGCACTGGGATCTGCTGAAGCAACTCGGCGCGGCGATGGGCGCGTTCTATCAGGCGACGACCGAGATGGCGATCGCCGACAAGGTGACTTCCTTCTCGCTGTCGGAATTCGGACGTTCACTGCAACCGAGCGGTTCTGGCTCCGATCACGGCTGGGGAAATCATCACGTCGTGATGGGCGGCGCTGTACAGGGCGGGCGGATTTACGGCACGATTCCAACGATGGCGCTGAGCGGACCGGACGATTCGGGGAATCGCGGTGTGTGGATTCCGACGACGTCGACCGATCAGTTTGGCGCGACGCTCGGCAGTTGGTTTGGGCTGACGGCGGCGCAGAATGCGGCTGTATTCCCGAATCTCGTCAACTTCGGCCAGCAGAATCTGGGGTTTGTGTAAGAGCGCCGCGGACGGCTTCCTGGACGGCGTGAATTTCTTCGCTCGTAAGAGTGCGGTCATTCGCGCCGGCCGTGAAACGGAAGGTCATGGTCTTCACGCCTTTGGCCACGTCGGAGTACTCGTACAGATACGAGGCGTCGATCAGGTTGGGCACATGCCTCACATCCACCCGGCCGAGAACTTGAGAGGATATCGCGCGCGGCGCGACTGGGATTGTAATGTCAAAATCCGAGACCGGGAAGCGCCGCAGCGGTGTGTATTTGCGCAGGGCAGGCTGCAAAGCAAAGGTCTTGGCGAGGTTAAAATAGGCCACTTGCGCGCGGCCGGTTTCAACCATCGACGGATGAAATTCGAAGAGGCGTCCGACGCACTCGCCCTGATAGTACAAATCGGCGGCGCGATGCGGATGTTCGTAGGCTTTCGGCTCGGCCGGACGAACTTCCATGCCGGCGATACGCTTGAGTTCATCGAGTCCGGCGCTGCCGTCGTCGTCCTTCGTGTACAGCACGATGGCGCAGTGCGGGATCTCTTCAGGCAGTGAATTCGCTCGCTTGTGAATCTCGCGGCCAATTTCGAAGAAGCGGAACTCGTCGAAGTTGAGACGGTTGTGCTCGATGTTCTTAAGCACGTTTGGCAGGAGGCTGGAGCGCATCAACTCCTGACCCGCTGCAATGGGGTTGAGCACGCGGAGATGGTCGTCGATCGGGAGCGCGAAACGCCGCGCTTGCTTCTCGTTGATGAACGAGTAGTTGTAGACCTCGGTGTAACCGTTGGCGGCGAGATCGGCGCGAAGGCGACGGTAGTAGAGGCGTTCGGGTACTTGCGGCGCGACTCGCGTGGGCAAGCTGGGCGCGACCGGGGCAATCGAATCGTAACCGATGATACGGCCCACTTCTTCGACGAGATCGTCCTTAATCGAAATGTCCTTTGTTGCGCGCCAACTCGGGACGGTAACGGTGAACACGCCGTCTTTGCGCGTGACGCCGAACGAGAGGCCGGAGAGAATTTCGTCGACCTCCTCCTCGCTGATTTCACGGCCGAGTTTGCGGCGCATCCAGTCATGGGTAAACGTGATCGGGGCGGGCGCGGCGGACTGTTTCCAGGAGTCGGCCAAGCCGCCGACAAGCCGGATGCCGGGGCTGACGATTTGCAACAGCGCGATCGCGCGGGCCAAGCCACGTACGGTGTTGGCAGCGTCCTGAGATTTTTCGAATCGCATCGACGCATCGGTGCGGAGCTTCAACTTCGACGAACTCTTGCGCACCGAGGCCGCATGAAAGTTGGCGCTTTCGAGCAACAG
>VFZQ01000565.1 GCA_016871135.1 Acidobacteriota bacterium
TCCGGTGAATCTTTGGTACATGAGTTTCGCCGACAACGATTGGAAGCTGATGGAGAAACTGGTCGACGTGCCGGCATTATCGGCCGCGCCGTATCACAAGGCAAAGGGCGACGACAAAAACGAGGGGCCATGGATCGCGTTTCTGCAGGGTCGAAATCCGGACTGGCCGGTTGCGACTCTGAAGGCGAACTACCAGGAGTGCTTGCGGCGGCTGCAAATGATTCGCACCGATACGACGCCGGTGAAGGACATGAATGTCCATCACTGGCAGAATCGGAACCCTGTGGTGCTCGAAGGACTGGTGCAGCAGATGATGGGCGGACCGAATCATATCTACCATGGCGGTTTGTTACATGTGCGGCTGCGGTATTTCGACCCGGATCGCAAGCGCGCGGGCATTCCGGAAGATGTGGCGGCACTGGTGGATCGCGTGACGGAGGATTCGGTGCGGGTGACGCTGGTGAATACTTCGGCGACGGCGAAGCGGCGGACGATCCTGCAAGCGGGCGCGTTTGGCGAGCACTCGTTTGTGTCAGTGGATGGGAAAGTGGTGGGATCGAAACACCTGACGGTCGAACTGGCCCCAGGCAGCGTCGGAACTCTGACGCTTGCGATGAAGCGGTTCGTGAACGCGCCGACGTATGAGTGGCCGGCGGAGATGCGGAAACGATGAAGACGCTATTGATAATGCTGGCATTGCCTGCCTGCGTGCTTGCCCAGGGCGGGTCGAGTACCATCAGCGGACGGATTACCGACGCCAGCGATGCCGTGATCGCGGGCGCGGCGGTCCGCGTTGTGAACGAAGAGTCAGGAACGGCGGTGTCGACGGTTTCAAATGACGCGGGAATGTATCGGGCGGCGACGCTCCTGCCTGGCTCCTATCGGATCGAGATCGAAGCACGAGGATTTCAACGGGCCGTGCGTAGCGGCGTTGTCGTTCAAGTCAGCCAGACGGTGCAGGCGGATCAGCAGATGACGGTCGGTAACTTGACCGAGACGATCGCGGTGACGTCGCGAACACCAGCCGTGGAGACGCAGTCGTCGCATGTGAGCCAGATCGTCGAACGAAGCATGATTGAAGGAATGCCGCTGCCCAACCGTTCGGCGGCCGCAATGATTGTACTGTCTCCTGGCGCGACAGTGATCGACCCAGGTTCCGGCGGCGAAAATCTGCCGATTTTTTCGGTCGGCGGCGGACGCGCGCGTAATCAGCAGTTTGCGCTCGATGGCGGCAACGTCACCAACATTACCGGGCTTGCGGTGCCACAGAATCAGGCCGCGCTGCCGATGGAGGCGATGCAGGAGTTTCGTGTGATCACCAACAACTACGCCGCGGAATTTGGCCACTCGGCGGGCGGAGTGGTGACGATGTCGACGCGGTCCGGCACCAACGAATTGCACGGCAGCGTGTTTGAGTACATGCGAAACAACGCCCTCGACGCGCGGAATTTTTTGCCGTGACGAAGGCGCCGCTGCGGTTACATCAGTTCGGCGCGGCGGTCGGCGGACCGATTCGAAAAGACAAGACACACTTCTTCGCGAGTTGGGAGCAGACTCGGCAGACGACGGGCGGCACGGCGATTCAGACGCTACCCGACGCGGCGCAGCGGGGCGGCGATTTTTCGCGCGTCTTCGATGCGGCGGGGCGCGTGATTCCGCTGTTCGATCCGGCGACGACGCAGAACCGCGTGCGGCAACCGTTCGCCGGCAATGTGATTCCCGCAAGCCGAATCGACCCGGTAGCGCGAGCCGCGACGGAGTTTTATCCGATACCGAACCGCGCCGGGACGCTCACAGGCGCGAACAATTTCGGCGCGAATACGCGTCCGACGTTTGACCGCGACATCTTCGTCGCCCGCGTGGATCATCAGATTTCCGCCAAGGACCAAGTGACTGGCCGCTACTATGTGAACGATAACGAAAGCGAAAATGTAGGCGCGTGGGGCCGCCCCGACGCGGACCCGAGCGCGACAAGAGGTGGAAACAATAACTCCTCCTGGCTCGGCAGCTACACGCGTCTCTTCACGCCGCAACTCGTCGACGATTTTCGCGTCACACGCCTGCGGCGGTTCGGCGGCACTACGGCGCGCGTACTCGGCACGAACCTCGCATCAAAGATCGGACTACGCGGCGTCAGCGATCAGGCATTTCCGATCTTCAACATCACGGCGTACGCAACGTTGGGACGCGAGCCGTTTCGCCGCAACAACAGGCCCTCGGACGATATGCAATACCAGAACTCGCTTTCGTGGTTCCACGGCAAACACGCCTGGAAATTCGGCGGCGAGTTCCGCCGCGGCTACTTTAACGACGACCGCGATCTGTCGAGCTCCGGGCAGTTCGGTTTCACACCGTTGATGACCGGCCAGCCGGGCATTGCGAATTCCGGAAACGCATTCGCCAGCTTCCTTCTCGGCGAAGTCAATTCGGCGGGCACGCAAAGACCCGACGTTATCGACTCCCGATCCGCGTATTGGGCGTTCTACGCACAGGACGACTTTCGCCTGACCGACCGGCTGACACTGAACTATGGCATACGGTGGGAGGTCAACTTGCCGCGCACCGAGGACAACAGTCTGATGAACTCGTTTGATACGCGGGCGATCAACCCGGTGTCGCGCACGCCCGGCGTCGTACGATTCGCCGGGCGCGATGGAGAACCGAGGACGGCGTTCGATCCGGACTGGAATAACTTCGGTCCGCGAGTCGGATTTGCTTGGCGCGCGCCGTTCAAAAAAACGACCGTGATCCGTGCGGGCGGCGGCATTTTCTTCGGCGAAATCGTAAGCAACATTATCGGCACGGCGGCCGCGCTGGGCTTTTCGACCGATGTCGATCTCATCTCCTCGCAGCCCGGAATCGCTTCGGCGATGGTGCTTCGCAACGGATTCCCAAGCGTGCCGCGCGTGCCGGTCGGCCAACTCGGCGCCGGATTTGGCGCAGTGCCGGTCGGACAGAATCCGACGACCGCGCCGTCGTTCTTCGAACGCTCCCGGCCGACGCCATACTCGACGCAGTACAACTTCAACGTGCAGCGCGAGGTAATTTCGAATCTGGCCGTGGAAGTTGGCTACATCGCCAACATTAGCCATAAGTTGACGGCGAACGATCTGACGCTCAATCAGATCCGGATTGAAGACGCGGCTCCCGGCAACGCGCAGGTGCGCAGGCCGTTTCCGCAATTCTCCGGTGTTTCGGTGATCAATCCCCCGATCGGCAACTCGACGTATCACGCGTTCACCCTAAAAGGCGAGCGCCGGTATTCGTCGGGACTGACCTTTCTTGCCCACTATACGTTTTCGAAGTTCCTGGATGACGTGCAGTCTTTCAGCGAGTTCGGCAATGTCGGCGGCTACATGGACTTCTACAACCGCCGTCTGGACAAGGGCATCAGCGGGAACGACGTACGGCATCGGACGCTGGCGAGCGTTGTTTATGCAGTCCCCGGACACAAACAACGGTTTGTGAATTGGGTGCTCGGCGGTTGGAGGGCGGGAATCATCGCGACCGCGCAGTCGGGCGCGCCATTTACCGTGACGAATAACACGAACGACACGAACGTATTCGCGGCCGGTGGGATACGGGCGAACTTGGTGGGCGATCCGTTTTCGGGCGACCGAACGATCGCGCGGTGGTTCAATACGGCGGCATTTGCGGCGCCGGCGCCATTCCGGTTCGGCAACGCGGGCCGCGGGTTGTTGCGCGGGCCAAGCATCCAGAATATTGATCTGTCGTTGAGTAAGTCGTTCGCGATAACAGAGCGATGGAAGACCGAGTTTCGCGGGGAGTTTTTCAACTTGCTCAATCACACAAACTTCGGACAACCCGGCGCGGTGCGGGGCACGCCCGCGTTCGGCGTAATCGCTTCAGCACGGGAACCGAGGCGGGTGCAGTTGGCGTTGCGGGTGACGTTTTAGCGGACCGCAAAATTTTACCAAACGCTAACAACTTCCCGAGACGACAGGCGTATTCTTGAGTTGACGTTGAATCCAACTTGGAGATTTCAAATGCGCCTAGAGAGAATATTGCGGACTGCCGCGTTCCTTTGTCTACCCCTTCTGCCCTTCGCGGTGTACCGCATGCGATCACCGCAAACAGTTCGCGCCGTTGGCGAAACCCGATTCGTCGGCCCGACCAGTTCTCAAACGCTGGCAATCAGCGTGGACGATGG
>VFZQ01000566.1 GCA_016871135.1 Acidobacteriota bacterium
CATATGAGCGTCCTCGTTTTTCTCGAACAAAACGACGGCAAGTTTCATCGCATGAGCTGGGAGGCGTTGGCGGCTGCGTCCGAACTCGGCGGCTCCGTCTACGGCGTGACAATCGGAGATGTCGGCGAAGCCGCGTCGAAGCCGATGGCTTCATTGCACGCGATTCAAGATCCGCTGCTTGCCGATTACTCAGCCGACGGCTTCACGGCCGCGTTGGAACAGTTGATCCGCGCCAAGAATCCGCGTTTCGTCGTGTTTCCGCACACGTATCAGGTGCGCGATTTTGCACCGAAACTGGCCACCCGATTTGGCCGCCCTTTGTTGAGCGATGTCGTTAAACTGCGCGCCGATGGCGTGGTGCGGCAGTTGTTTCAAGGCAAACTGAACGCCGAGTTCTCGTTCCCCGCTGACGGCCCGATTTTCGTTTCCGTGCAAGCCGGCTCCTATCGCGGCGATGGCCTTGCGGCCGGCGAACCCGCCGTGGAACCCTTCGCCGTTCACATCGACGCATCCACCATCCGCGCCAAATCGGAAGCCCCTTTCCGCGAGTCCGCGCGCGCCGTCGACCTCACCGCCGCCGATATCATCGTCAGCGTGGGTCGTGGAATCAAAGAGCAGGAAAACATTCCGATCGTCGAGGAGTTGGCCGCGGCGCTGGGCGGCGAAATCGCCGCGTCGCGTCCGATCTGCGACAACGGCTGGCTGCCCATGGAGCGCCAGGTCGGGAGCTCCGGGCAAACCGTCGCACCCAAGGTCTACATCGCCGTCGGCATCAGCGGCGCGATTCAACATCAAGTCGGTATGAAGGGATCGAAGGCAATCGTCGCTATCAACAAAGACGCCGACGCGCCGATTTTCGAAATCGCCGACTATGGCATTGTCGGCGACCTGTTCGAAGTTGTACCTGCGCTGACCGAAGCTGTGAAGAAACTTCGAAGCGCCTAGCCTCTACCAGCCCTTTGCCGTGCGTAGCGCCGTGACGTGCGCGGCGTGGTGCTCACCGTGCCAGGTATAGATGCCGAGCAGCCAATCGATGTCATGGGGGCCGCTGGCGGAGTGTACGAACGGCCGGGCGAAATCGGCCGGATCGAGCGAACGCAGCAACACTATTAATCGTGCGTGAACGGCGTCGATCAATTGCAGACTGATCGAAACGGGCATCGTGGCGCCGTCTTCCAGCGCGGCCCAGGCGTTTTCGTCGTAGCCCTTAACGGTCGGATTGTCTTCGGTCAACGCGAATTTGAATCGGAGATAAGCGTTCATGTGGCTATCGGCGACGTGGTGAATCACTTGCCGCACCGACCAGCCGCCGTCGCGGTAAGGCGTGTTCAACTGCTCTTCGTTGAGCCCTTCCACCGACTGGCGAAGCAACAACGGCGCATTCTCGAGTTTCTTGATGAGCGCCGCGCGGTCTGCGTCTGTGAATGGGCCTAGTTGCGTGGGCTTGCCAATGGGATAACGGGGATCGGTCATGCGTGAGACTCCTCGGCTTGGTTGATTAGAAACTTTGCGACATGTTCGAAAAAGGGCCGCAACACCTGTTCGGCTTCCGCGGGCAGCGCGGCCTCGGTCAGCGCGTTCGACATGAGTTGCACCCACCGCTCGCTGGCTCGTGCGTCGACTTTGAATGGCATGTGCCGGGCGCGAAGCCTCGGGTGCCCGCGCTTTTCGATGTAGCTCGGCGGCCCCCCGAATCGAAACATCAGGAATTCGCGAAGGCGTTCCTCCGCGCCGGCCATATCGGCCTTTGGATACATCGGTCCGAGCACATCGTCGTGCGGTATCTGCCGGTAGAACGCCCCGATCAAACGCCGGAATCCGTCCTCACCGATGAGTTCAAACACCTTGTCTTCGGGAAGGTTTTCAGCCGCCACCCTACTATTATGGACGCGCCGCCGCGGCTGCGTGAAAATTGGCCCCATTCACGCTATCGGCAAGCCGGGCCAATCGCGCGGCCGTGCGCTCTTCCTTGGTGCGCTTGTATTCGTACATCCGCTTGTCCGCGGCGGCCAGCAGCGCCTCTCGAAGATTGCCATCTTCACCGAGTACCGCGATGCCCCAACTCGCCGACAGCATTGGTGTGGCGGTAAGGCGCAGTCCGGTCTCCTCGACCATGTGTTGCAGTTGCAGCGCCTCGGCGATCGCCTGCTCGCGAGTTCGGTGCGGAAAGAGCGCGACAAATTCGTCGCCTCCCATGCGGCCGATGAACGCGCCGCGGCCGAGCATACGCATCGCTCCTTGCGCGACCTCCTTGAGCGCCTGATTTCCCGCAAGATGTCCGTGTGTGTCGTTCAGTTTCTTAAACCCGTCCAGATCGAAGACAACTAGCGACAACGCGTCGCCTGTTTCCACCGCCCTCGCGCAGGCAGCGCGAATTTCCGCCGACACCGCCCGTGCGTTAGGCAATTGTGTAAGCTCGTCGGTGGTCGCCGCGCCTTCGGCCGCCTTAACGCGTACGAAGTTATCGACCAAATGCGCGAGCCGGTTCGCGACCGCCGTCAGCACCCGGACATGGTCCTTTGAATAACGATCGCGCGACTTGCTGAAAAGCGTCAGCGCGCCGACACACTCCCGCGCGCCCATCACCGGAACGCCGATGGCGGAACGGAGCGAGGTTGTCGATGTCGTACTGCCGCCCGCGCGGAGTTCGAGCGCCGGATCCGCGTTGAACGCAGCGAGATTCGCCTCGACAACTCTGCCGGAGACACCGCCGCCCACAGGTAGCCGCAGTTGCGCCAAAATGCCCTTGTCGACGCCTCCCGCCGAGAGCGCGACGAGTTCCTCACCGTTGCGGCGATAGAATACGAACGCGTCGAAAGGTATCGCTGACTCCAGATTCCCAATCATGTTTCCGAAGAACGAATCGACGTCTTCGCATCCCAACGCCCTCGCCGACAACGTATTGAGGAAGTGTTCCTCGTCCTTCGCCGCGGCGATCGTGTTGACGAATTCGGCCGACGACTCCTTGCGTGGGTCTTGCACGTCTTCCTCGTCCGCGCGTGCCATCTCTTCGAACTCTTGCCAGTGAGTCAGGATGATCTCAACAACGTGCGGGTCAAACGATCCACCGGCTTCTTTTCGCAGGTGATTCAAGGCTTGACCGATAGGCATCGCCGGCCGGTAGATTCGTTCGCTTGTCATCGCGTCGAAGACATCCACGGCGCCTAGGATACGCGCTCCGATCGGGATGTCTTTGCCCGCAAGGCCGTTCGGGTAGCCGGTGCCGTCCCATCGTTCGTGATGATGCCGGACGATCGGCGCAACCGGGTACGGGAAGCGGACGCCCTCCAGTATCTCGGCGCCAACCACAGCGTGGATCTTCATCTTGTCGAATTCTTCCGCCGTAAGGCGGCCAGGCTTGGAAGTAATGTGTGCGGGCACCGCCAGATTGCCTATGTCGTGGAGCAGCGACGCGGCCGAAAGGGCCAGTTGTTCCCCTTGGTCGATCTTCAACGCCTTTCCGATTTCGGTGCAATATACCTGAATGCGCCGCAGCTGATCGTGGGTCGTCTGTTCTTTTGCGTCGATCGCCCGCGCCAGCACTTCAATCGTTCGCATGTGCAACGCCGCGTTAGCCTCGGCGGCGGCGCGGTCCGCTTCGGCTTGGCACTTTTCAGTTTCTAACTTCGTGACATACATGTGGTAGTAACTGAAGAGTACGTACACGCAGGGGACGACCAGTAGCGATGCCTGTAAGTCGTCGTAGAAACCGACGGCCCACAGAAAACCGGCGACTCCCGCGCCGATGACATAGTAAGGAAGCGTCCAGAACCAGCAGTTCTTCCAAGTATCGACCACGGGGCGGTTTTGCTTGAAACTAGTCAAGATGGCTAACGGCAAAGAGCTGAAAACGAAGAACGCGATCGCCGAAATCGCGAGGCGCATCGGAAAATGCAGAAAATCGAAGGACGGCAGGAATTCGTTATAAAGCCGAGCGCTGGCATGTGCCGCGATTACGGATCCACTGAGTCGAAAGGCCGCTTCCAGAGCCCGGTCGAACCCCCGGGAGTTTGTGGTCGCGAATACTTGGCCCAGCGCGCCCAGTGCGCCGATTGCTATTGAGTCCCGCATAATATAGAGACGACTTTCAAGCGTCCGGTGTAAACTGGGATATGGGCAACCCTGCAGGCGTGCGTCGTGATTTCGATTCGCTCGAGAA
>VFZQ01000567.1 GCA_016871135.1 Acidobacteriota bacterium
CCCGTGCAGCGGACCTGCTCGAACAGTACGCCGGGACAAAGAAGTGAGTAAAACAATACCATAAGAGAATGTTTTATAAACCACAGCGCTTGCATTTCACCGGGATCGGAGGGATCGGTATGAGCGGTATCGCCGAGATCCTGCTGAATCTCGGTTATGAAATCACGGGCTCGGACCTGAAACTCACGCCCGTCACCGAGCGGCTGCGGTCGCTGGGAGCGCGTGTTTTCGAAGGACACAACGCAGCCAACGTCGAGGGCGCCAAAGCGCTCGTTGTCACCAGTGCCGTTAACGAATCGAACCCCGAACTCCGCGAAGCCCGTCGCTTGGGCATTCCAATAATTCCTCGCGGCGAGCTGCTCGCCGAACTGATGCGCTTGAAGTACGGCATCGCAATCGCCGGCAGCCACGGCAAGACCTCGACCACTTCGATGACGGCGACGATGCTCGCCTACGCCGGTCTCGATCCGACGGTTGTCGTCGGCGGCCGCGTTTCGACGCTCGGCGGTTCGAATGCGCGCATGGGCAAGAGCGATTTCCTCGTCGTCGAATCGGACGAAAGCGACGGGTCGTTCTTGAAACTTGCGCCGATCGTCGCCGTCGTCACCAACATCGACCGCGAGCATCTCGATCACTACCGCTCCATCGAAGAGATCCGCTCGGCCTTCACCCAGTTCGTCAACAAGGTGCCATTCTACGGCTGTGCTATTGTCTGCCTCGACGATGAGAACGTGCAGCAGATTCTTCCCGATGTGAAGCGGCGAACCGTGACCTACGGTGTCAGTGCGCAAGCCGACCTCGCCGTTACCAACGTCGAACTCGGCCACCTGAGCAGCCGCTTCCAATTACGATTCAAGGGCGAAGACCTCGGCGAGTTTCGCCTGAAAGTGCCAGGCATGCACAACGTGTTGAACGCCACTGCCGCTGCTGCCGTCGCACGCGAACTTGAGGTGCCAGTCGAAAAAGTCCGCGACGGGCTGCACGAGTATCGGGGCGTCGACCGCCGCTTTCAAAATCGCGGCGAAGCGGGCGGTGTCACTGTCATCGACGACTACGGCCATCACCCGACCGAAGTCCGCGCCACGCTCGCCGCAGCGCGCTTGTGTCGGTTCGATCGTGTCCACGTCATCTTTCAGCCCCACCGCTACACGCGTACACAGCACTTGATGGACGACTTCGCTCGCAGCTTTCATCAGGCCGACTCTGTGTATTTGATGGATATCTACGCCGCGTCGGAATCGCCCATCGAGGGCGTTTCCAGTCAGGCGCTCGGCGAGCGCCTGCGAGGGTTCGGCCATCGCGGCGCGCACTATGCCGGATCGATGGATGAAGCCGTCAAGCAGGTTGTCGCCGCCGCCAGACCGGGCGACGCCGTTGTCACGCTCGGCGCTGGCAGCGTCTGGCAGGCGGGCGAAAAAATCTTGGAAAAACTCAGGAGGTAAACAATGGCCAAGCGACAGAGCGAAGAGAACGAGCAGAGATTTCTTTCGATTCGCAAGGGACTGTGGATCGCTGTATTCGTTTCGATGGGACTCGTCGTGTTTCTCTGGAGCGCGATCCAGTTGGAGGCGTTCCTAATTCGCGACCCGCAATTCACCCTCGCCTCGCCGCCCGATCCAGGCGACGAGAGTGCCGCCGTAGAGATCGCTGGCGTCAAGAACAGCGCGCGCTCGAGCGTTTCATCGGTCTTTGAGCGCGATCATGGCCGCAGCATTTACCTCGTTCCGCTCCGCCACCGGCGCGAGGAACTCCTCCGCTTGCGTTGGGTCAAGGATGCGACCGTTACGCGGGTGTGGCCCAATCGCATGCGAGTGCAGATCGTCGAACGCGAACCCATCGCTTACGTGCAATTGCCCGGCGAAGAGGACATGCCGCTCATTGATGTCGATGGAAATATGCTCCCCCGCGAGACCCAAGCGGCCCTCGACATTCCCGTCTTGACCGGCGTTACCCGGCAGATGGACGACCAACAACGCCGTACCCGTGCGCAGCGCTTGGCCAAGCTGATGCGCGATACCGGCGAACTTTCCGCGCAGATCTCCGAAGTCGATGCCGCCGATCCGGATAATCTAAGAGTAGTGCAAGATGCAGGCGGTAAAGCGGTCACCCTTGTTGTCGGGAACCGTCACTTCAAACGTCGTTTGGAAAAGTTCCGGCAGAACGCCTCGGAGATGTTGCGCCGCGAGCCCGACAAAACTATCTTCGATCTTCGCCAGGACAACAGCATCTTTCAACGCGGCGAGCACGCCGTCCGCGCGGAGGGCAACGGACCTGGCGAATAATACCCAATACGAGGTCCCGCGTAATGGCCGCTAACCGCGTGCGCCTGGCCTCCGGCCTCGACATCGGCAGCGCCCGCACGCGTTGTGTAATCTGCGCCGTCGAAGACGGCCGCATCCGCTTTCTTGGCGCCGGCGAAGTCGAGTCGCGCGGTTGGTCCAACAGCCGTGTCGCTCACCGCGAACAGATGTCGGAAAGCGTCCGTCTGGCCGCGCGCGAGGCCGAACGCCAGGCCGGAATCTCCGTCGATGCAGTAGTCGTCGGACTCGGCGGCGACAGTATCGCGGGCCACGATCAGGTCGGCAAATACAAATTCGGCCGCCCGCGCGAGATCGATCAATCCGACATGGCCTACGCCGTCGAAAAGGCGTGCCGCCAGCAACTCGATGCCGACCGTGTTCTCCTGCAAGTATTCCCGCAAGACTTCACGCTCGACGGCAACCCTGGCCAAATCAATCCGCGCGGTTCGAAGGCCTCCCGTCTGGAAGCCAATGTCCACATCGTCACCACCTCAGCGTTCGAACATCAGTCGCTCGTCAGTGCCGTGCACGAGGCGCACCTCGCTGTCGAGGAAACCGTCTATGAAGGCATGGCTGCGGCGTACGCCTGCGTAACGCAGGAAGAGCGTAAGCAGGGCGTCGCCATTGCTGACATCGGTGCGCAGTCCACCGAACTCGTCATCTACGCTGGCGACGCCATGGTCCAGTCGGTCAGCCTCCGCGTTGGCGGCGAGCACTTTACCAAGGACATCGCCCACGACTTCAAGGTTCCTTTCGACGACGCCGAAAAGCTCAAGCTCGAGTACGGCTGTGCGATCCTCGGCCTGACGGCTGATAACACGTTCATCGAAGTGCCCTCGACCGAAGGCCGCCCCTCGCGCGAAGCGCCGCGCAAGCGCCTCAACTTCGTGCTCGAGTCCCGCGCCGATTACCTATTCCGTTTTATTGAGAAGAAGATTCAAGAGTGCGGCATGGATCGCCATTTGCTCGAAGGGATTTTGCTCACCGGCGGCGGCGCCTGTTTGAACGGCATGTGTGATGTCGCCGAATTGGTGTTGAACTGCCCCGCGCGCAATGGACTTCCGGTCGGCATCCAGGACTGGCCCGAAGCGCTGAACAATCCGGCTTGGACGACAGCGGCCGGTCTGGCGATGTACAGTGGACGATTGAAGGAACAACGGTATCAGAAGCGGACTTCGCCAGGGTTTTTGAGCCTGCTGATGTCAAAGTGACAAGGGAGATCGGAGAATGAGCGAATTGAAATTCCAAATCCAGGAAGAGAATCACATCGGCACCCGCATCAAGGTAATCGGGGTTGGCGGCGGCGGTTGCAACGCTGTCGGCCGCATGTTGAGCGCGGGCCTCGGCGGCGTCGATTTCTATGTCGTCAACACCGACGTGCAGGCGCTCAACGCATCGGCGGTAGTCAATAAGATCGCCATCGGCCGCGAACTGACCCACGGGCTCGGCGCCGGTTCCGATCCCGAACGCGGCCGTCAGGCGGCGCTTGACGACACCAACCGCCTTGTCGAAATTCTCGAAGAAGCCGACATGGTGTTTCTCACTTCCGGTCTCGGCGGCGGCACCGGTACCGGCGCAACGCCGGTCGTGGCGTCTCTTGCCAAGGAACTCGGCGCGCTCACCGTCGCCGTCGTCACAATGCCATTCAAGTTTGAGGGACCCAAGCGCATTCGCCAAGCCGAGCGCGGCCTCGCGGAACTCGCCGCGACGGTCGACACCGTCATCTCGATCCCCAACGATCGGCTGATGAAACTCGCCCCCAAGGGCACGAGTTTTCTCGAAGCCTTCAGAATGGCCGACGACGTGCTGCGGCAAGCCGTACAAGGGATTTCGGAGATCATGTTGACACCCGGCG
>VFZQ01000568.1 GCA_016871135.1 Acidobacteriota bacterium
TGACCGACCGAGGACGTTGTGGATTCAAGCAGTGGCGGAGCGGAACTGACTTCGACCGTCTCGCTGACGCTGCCGACCTGAAGCGTGAGGTCGATGCGCGCCGTTTGGTTGACCTCAAGACGGATGGCCTCCCGCGCGATCTGCTTGAACCCCTCCTTCTGCGCGGTGAGACGATAGGTGCTGGCTGCAGGAGCGGGAACTGGTAGAGTCCAGACTCGTTCGAGACGGCTTCGCGCCGCGCGCCGGTGTCTGTATTGGTGAGCGTTACCTGCGCACCGGCGACTGATCCTCCCGAGGAATCCGATACGTTGCCGGTTAGAGTGGCGGCGATTTGAGAGAAGGCGGGAAGAGCACCGAGCAGTAATAAGACGGGGAAGAACAGTCGTTCGCGCATGAGTTCTCCAATCAAGAGTTAATGGACGGGCGCGATCATGTTATCAACACCACCACGTGTGCCGCAAAGTGGTATTGTAGGCGTGAGCAGGTCCTATGAAACTTCTCCTCGTTGCCGCCGCCGCACTTGCCAACGCCGCCGAACCGACGTTTACGAAAGACATCGCGCCGATTCTGCATGAGCGTTGCGCGCACTGTCATCGTCCGGGCGATATCGGTCCGATGCCGCTGTTGACATACGATCAAGTTCGACCGTGGAGCGCGGCGATCAAGCAGTCGGTGCAGCAGCGCCGCATGCCGCCGTGGTTCGCCGATCCGCACTACAGCAAGTTTCGCAACGACCGGCGTTTGACCGATGCGCAGATTGCGACGGTCAGCGCGTGGGTCAATGCGGGCGCGCCGAAGGGCGCGGACAAAGACATGCCGGCGCCGCCGAATTTCACCGAAGGCTGGTCGTTCAATCGGCCGCCCGATCTGGTTGTCGATATGCCTTTGGAAGTAAGGGTTCAGGCCAAGGGCGTGCTCGACTTGCAGAACTACTATGTCAAGGTTCCGTTCGATAAAGAGGTATTTGTTGAAGCGGTGGAGTTGCGTCCGGGCAACCGCAAGGTCGTGCATCACTCGATCGTCAACATTGTCGATATTCCCGAAGCCGTTGAACCGAAGGATTTGCTTACCGGCAAAAAGCACGGGCGTATCATCTGGAAGCTGATCGGCCAAGCGCCCGGGAAGGGCGCCGAGTCACACTGGCCGGGCATCGCCAAGCGCATCAAGCCCGGCACGTATTTCGAATTCAACATGCACTACACGCCGACGGGGAAAGAAGAGACCGATCGGACGAAACTTGGCATCTGGCTATCGAAAGAGCCGATTCATCACGAGGTGGTGACGGCGATGGCGGCGAACGAGGTCTATCGTGATGGCAAGCTGATTGCGCGCGCGGATCTGCCGAATATTCCGGCGGGCGATCCGAACTGGGCGATTGTCGGCGTAATGCGAGTCAAGGACGATATCACTGTTTACTCGATGTCGCCGCACATGCACTTCCGCGGGAAAGACATGCAGTATAGCGTCAAGTACCCCGATGGCCGCGACGAGGTGCTGCTCAATGTACCCAAATACAACTACGAGTGGCAGCTTAACTACGAGTTCGCCAACCCGCCGAAGATTCCGGCCGGCAGCGTGATCACGGTGCGCGCGCACTACGACAACTCGGCCAACAACTCGCGCAACCCGGCGCCGAACGAAGACGTTATCTGGGGGCAGCAGAGTTGGAACGAGATGTTTGTTCCGTGGATCGAGTACTCGATCGATAAGAACAACTTGCTCGCTACTCCTCGAGCAGCTCGATAAGGACCTTGTCGGGGCCTTCGATCAGGGCCGACTTGGCGCTAACGCGCAACGGCTTCGCGCCGATTCTTGACAGGGCTTGTTTCAGGTCAGGGACCGTCAATGCGAAGTGATCGATGGCGTGGCCCGCGCTCGATTCGATCTCGTTGCGGTCTTTCCAAACGTCCGGGAAGGCGGCCTTGGCGTTGCCGAGCGGATAGATGATGAAGCTGATATCGCCGATGAGCAGTGAAGCCGACGGCGCGGTCGGCCGGCCGCAGCGGGAACGCGGCTCGCGATTCATGGCGCGTACTTTCAGGTCGAAGTGCTTCACATACCACTCGGCCGTTTTTATCGGATCGGTGCTCAACAGGTGCAGATGGCCGAAGCGGTGATTGCCGGCGGGCGTGGTGTTCAGTTCGATCAGCGCGTGATCGGGGCCGTCGACATAGGCGAACAGGAATTTTTCGTTGCCGCCCTTGCCGTCGCACTGGTCGCTCAAGTCGGTGAGCGGCGTTTGAAAGCGCGTGCTCATGGCGAGTTGATTCTGGTAGGTGCGTTTCATGTCGTCGCCGCCGCCCCAGCCTATGTGCCAGATGCCAGAGGTTATCGCAGACTTTGGCGGATCGCCGGTTTTGTTGAATAGCAGCCAGGAGCCGTTCGCCCAGACCGCCGGTTGGCCCTGGTAGGGTTTTCGTTCGGCTTCGAATTTGGCGGCGTAGAAGGAGGCGGCGCGTTCGGGGTCGGTGGAGTTGAGGTGGATGTGGTGGAGGCGCGTTTGGGCGGTGAGCAGGGATGTAAACAGCGCGCCGAATCCTAATATTCGCTTGGCGTGTACGCTCATTTCGTTCGGACCTATTATCGAACAAAGTTTGCGATCGATGCGATCATACAACGATGGATCTTGAACTGAACGGCCGCGTGGCCGTGGTGACTGGCGGAGCGAGCGGGATCGGCGCGGCGTGCGCGCGGGCGTTGATCGGCGAAGGATGCCGTGTGGCGGTGTGGGACGTCGCGCCGGATTCGCCATTCCAGGTGGACGTCGCGGACTTCGACATCGTTAAGGACGCTGTTGTCAAAACCGAAGCGGCGCTCGGTCCGGTGGAACTGCTGGTGCACGCGGCGGCGATTGGCTCGGGGAAGTTTGGGTTTCCGTTCACCAATTTGGAGCCTTCCGATTGGCCGCGGGTGCTCGACGTGAACATCATGGGCGCGGTGTATGTGGCGCATGCGGTGTGCCCGGGTATGGCGGAACGCAAGCGCGGTTCGATGGTGTTTCTGGCCTCGGTGGCGGGGCAGATCGGCTCGCAGACGGATCCGCCATATAGCGCCAGCAAAGCCGCCAACATCAACTTCGCGCAGTGTCTGGCCAAGGACATGGCGCCGCACGGCGTGCGGGTGAACACTGTGTGTCCGGGTATGGTGAAGACGCCGCTGAATCAGAGTGTCTGGCGTGCGTGGAATGCGCGGCAGCCGGCTGAGCGGCAACGTACCTACGAAGAGTGGGCGGGCGAAAAGATACGGGCGACGACGCCACTCGGGCGCTGGCAGGCACCCGAGGACATCGCGGATACGGTGGTGTTTCTACTGTCGGCGCGGGCGTCGCAAATCACCGGTCAGACGATCAACGTCGACGGTGGATTTGTGATGCACTCTTAGAACTGCAAGTTCAGCCCGAGCTTGAGGAAACGCGGGAGGTTGCCTTGCACCGGGTTGAGGCGGCCGAAGTTGGCGTTGGTCACGTCGACCGACTGGATGCCGGTGAACCAGGGACGGTTCAATGCGTTGACGGCTTCGAAACGGAACTGGGCCTTCAGACGCTCGTGGATGGGGAACATCTTCGAGATGGAGGCGTCCCAGTTCTGATAGCCGGGCGTGCGCACGTCGGAGAAGCGGAGCGGGAAGGTGCGGAGCGTGAACGGCTCCTGCGCGGTGACAAAGCGGCCGGTGGCGGAGTTGACCCAGAGGTCGGTGTTGAACCACTTGTTCAAGTTGGGGTTGTCGAGCTTGGCCGAACCGTTGGAGACCTGCGCGGCGTTGGGGTAGGCGATGGTTTCGCCGGCCATGTAGGTGATGTTGGCGTTGAGTTCCCAGCCGCCGACGAAGAAGTCGGCGATGGAGTTGATGTTGCCACCGAACTTCTTGCCCTTGCCGACCGGGAGATGCCAGACGCCGGCGAAGTTGAACTTGCGCGGGATGTCGATGCCGGGGGCGGATTGCTTGACGAGCGCCGACGAGGCGGGGTCGCCGAGATTGAAGTCCTGCACGTTCAGGAAGGCGACGCGTTCGAGAGTCTTCGCGCCGGTGTAGGAAGCCAGGAAGGTGAGGCCTTCGGAGAAGCGCTTGGAGGCTTTGATTTGGAAGGAGTCATAACGCTGCGTGCCGATTGCGATGTTGCCGATTGAAAGCGGCGTGTACTGCGGGAAAGTGACC
>VFZQ01000569.1 GCA_016871135.1 Acidobacteriota bacterium
CATCCCGTTCCCGCCAGTACCGAATCCGTCGAATCCACTTTCGCATGCTCGCTCCTTAGGAAAAAGCCATCACGCGCGCAATCGCCTGCGCCATGTTTTGATATCGCTGACTTTCCTTCAAGAGATGCTTCCGCCCATCCGGGGTCAGCTTGTAGAATCGCGCCCGGCGATTGTTCGCGGTCGTTCCCCACTCGCCTTCAATCCAGCCGTTCAACTCCAGGCGCTGCAGCGCTGGATAGAGCGAGCCCTCTTCGATTTGCAGCACCTCGGCCGAAATCTGCTTGATCAACTGCGCGATGGCGTAGCCGTGCATATGTCCGCGCGTCAACGTTTTGAGCACAAGCATGTCGAGCGTTCCCGGAAGCAGGTCCTGTTTCATGTCAGCGAACAGTCTATACCTAGACCGTCTGATGAAGCAACGTAGCCAGAGCCGAAAGTGTTCCCGAAATTATTTGTATTTTGCGCGTTCGGTCATGTAGGCAGCCAATGCATCCTCTATCGAGGGCATTGGCGCGATCCCGCACGCGGCCAGCCGCGCGTTCTCAAGCGCCGAGTACTTCGGCCGCCTCGCCGCTGTACGGTACTCGCGTTCGTTGGTCGGTTTGAGTTCCGGCGAAACGCCGGCCGCGCGAAAGATCGCCGCCGCAAATTCGAACCAGGAGATCGCTCGTCCGCCGCCGACATGAAACAGCCCGCGGTGCGGCGAGGCGACCAGATCGGCCGTCTTCTCCGCCAGCGCGGGCGCGTACGTAGGCGAGGCGACATGATCTTCGGTGACGCGAATCGGTTGCCCCGATGCCGCCAATCGAAGCATGACCTCAACGAAATTTCCGCGCGCTGTCCGCAGACCGCCCGGACCGAACACTCCCGAGGTGCGGATGATGAGCGGGTTGTCCAGATACGCTTGGGCATACAATTCGCCAGCCAGTTTCGACACGGCATAGGCGCCCAGGGGCCGCGGCCGGTCGTCCTCGGTATAAGCGCGCCCGAGCATTCCGTCGAACACATAGTCGGTCGAAAAATGCACGAGCAGTGCGTCAAGCTGCCGGCATGCGACTGCGAGATTACGCACGCCAAGCCCGTTGGCTGCGTAGGCCGCCTGCGGTTCTTGTTCGGCCACATCGACTTGATTGTAGGCCGCCGCATTGATCACTACCCCCGGGTCGATCGCCGCCAGCGTTCGCTCCAACAGCGGCAGATCGGTGATGTCGACCGTCGCGCGATTAAACGGGTGAACCGCGTATCCACGCGATCGGAAAACGGTAACCAACTCGACGCCCAATTGTCCCGCGGCGCCGAATACAACAACGTTATCTGCCATTCAGAGGCAGAATAACACGCGACTCCTCGCCCACCTTCCGTTCCTCGTGTTGTAACGCGTCGAGCAGGTGCCGGAGATCCCCCATTCCTGAAAGAATCTGGCTCACAACGATCCCAGCGCTGAACGGCAGTGGCGTGCCCGGGTTAGATGGACCGCAATAGCAAACTTCGCCAAGTATCATGAACTCTCCGACCTCGAGCTTGATTGCCTGATTGACCGATACCTGACGCGGAAGATCTATCCGCATCCCTTTGAAGTGTCCATCGGCAATGACGGCCTGCATCGTTTCCGGCGGATCGGTGAGCAGCGTCAACAACGCCGGTTGGTTCATCTCGAATCGCGGCGTGGCGCGGCGTTCATTCGTTGTCTTGGGCAGCATTAGGAAAACGACTCCTTGGCGTGAACATGATTATTCAGAAACGCATCGACCTTCTCGAATAGCGCATCTCGCGAGCGGCCCTCAGCCGCCGGAAAACTCACCCAACTCGAACTGATCGGCAGCAGAATTTCGCGGCCGTGGTGTTCCAGCGTCAGTTCAAGCTTTTGAGACGCCCATCGCGAGATTTCGCTTCGAACCGTATCGGCCGGCGTGGTACGCTCGGCCAAGAAGACGAAGGCGTTTGAACTCCATCGAAACAACCGGTCGGCGGGCTGCAGGTTTTGAGAGAAGTGTGTCGCGGTGAAAGCCGCTACCTTGTCCGCCGAGTCCGCGCCGAACCGTGACTGGATCAACGAGAAGCGATCGATCGGCAATATCGCCAGAAAATGATTCCCTTTCCGGCGCGCTTGGGTAATCGCGTCCTCGGCATCGGCTCGGCTCGGCAATCCGGTTACCGGATCGCGGTACAGTGGCTCCAGTCTTTTCGAATCCGCCCCTTTTCCCGCTTCGTCCAACATTTGCCGTGAATCGGAGATGTTTCGTTGCAGGGAGTGAATCGTCGCCTGGGTTTGTTCTCGCTGGCGAATCGCCTCCTGGCGAACCATCGCCAGGCAGTCGGCCAATTCCGCTTTGATGGCCGGCAGATCCGATGCGCCCGCGATGTTTTCAATCCGCCTCTCCACGCGCGTCAACTGCGACACGGCGATTTGGCTGGAGTCCGATATCAATGTGATCGTGCCCGTCAACATCGAGATCATTTTCGTTAACTCGTTGCTCTGGACGTTCAGAAAGCGCGTCGTCTGGTACGAGTAATCCTCAAACGCCTTCGCCGCTTCGCCAGCGACAATCAACACGTCCTTCGGGTTGGGTGTTTCGCCGATCCGCTGTTCGAGCTGCATAATGCTCGATTGGAAGCGGTGCAGGTCGTTTTCATCGCCACGGACGGCGTGCAGCCGCAGCGCCCGCAACAGCATGTTGGAAAGCTGCAATAACGCCCCAGCCATCTCGGCCGCGCTGCCATCCAGGTGTCGTTTTATCGATAAGAACACATCGGCTCCACACAACCCTTATCGGTGTGGAACTCCGGCTCTTAGACAAAATTTATCGGCCTGTTGTAAGCAGGGCGTAGAACCCTGCGCCGATCGCGGCAGGCAGGAAAAACGCGATCGCCGCGCGCACCCAGCGCGGCCGCAGCCACTCCGGCAACGACACTGTCGTCCGAGCCGCGGCAAGACGTCGTTCGGGCTTGACGGGCGTTCGATTTCGAATCGATGCTGGCCCAGCGGATCGCAACACCGACGGTTCCCCGCGGAGCATCTTCAAAATCTCTTTCCGGCCTCGCTGATCGGCGATCAAGATCGTTCCCGCTCCCGGCCCATGCAGCGCCTTTTGCATCTTCGATCGCACTTCGGCCGGCATCTCCGCCTTCGAACGAAACATCCTCGTCCGCTGGCCCGTTGCAATCAATATGGTTGACGTTTGAAGTGTTTTCGTTTCCACGATCGAAGTCTCAGGGCGCCTTCACACCCGCTTGATCCAGAATAACCTGAATAAAGCCCAGCGCGGCTTTGGACAAAGCCTTATCCTTACGATAAATCAACCCGAGCCGCCGTTCCAAGGGTTCCGGAGCCAGCGGAATAGTCCGCAGTTTGCTATCGCGTACCTCGTCGGCGCAGTTGGATGCCGCTAGAAAAGAAATACCCAGGCCCGCCATCACGAACCGCTTCATCATCTCGGTGGAATCGAGCTCCATTGAGATATTCAACGAGTCTTCGCTCGCCTCCATCCATGCGTTCAATCGTGCTCGCGTCGTGCCCGCGCGCGGCAGCAACAGAGGATAGTTGACGATCTCGCCACATGCCACCGACGAGGCGCCGGCCAGCGCATGATCCGGCGGTACAACACACTTGATTTCATCGGTGTGTATCGAAACGACCTGAAGCTTCTTCTCCTGAATCGGCAACTGGCAGATTCCAAAGTCCGCAAGATTGTCGATGACGGCTTCCACAACACGCGCGCCAAACGATCGGTCCACCTGCAGCTGCACATTCGGGAAAAGCTGCTTGTAGCGCGAGAACACTTCGGGCAGCACGTAAATGCATGTCGCCTCGTTGGCCGCGATGATCAACTCGCCACGGGGAACCTTCTCCAGCTCCGCGATGGTCTCCTGCGCCTGTTTTCGCAGCGCCAGAATCTGCTCGGCGTACTCGGCGAAAATCCGGCCCGCCATCGTCAACGAAATCCGCGTTCCCAGTCGCTCGAACAACGTCGTGTTCAATTCCGATTCCAATTGCCGGACCTGCGCCGAGATCGCCGGCTGCGTTCGAAAACACGTCACCGCCGCCTTCGAAAAACTTTTCAGGCGGACGATTTCCAGAAACGTGTGTAGTTGATCGAGATCCACGGCTGATCTACGCGATTGTAACGCAGTTACTCGGATTGCGAAGTGGGG
>VFZQ01000570.1 GCA_016871135.1 Acidobacteriota bacterium
GAGATGCGACGTCGCCTCGTCGAGTATGAGAATCGGCGCGTTCTCGAGGAGCGCCCGGGCAATGGCGATCCGCTGGCGCTGCCCGCCCGACAACCGCGCGCCGCGCTCGCCGATCACCGTCTGCAAGCCGTCCGGAAGCTGATCGATAAACTCCAGCGCCAGGGCATTCGCCGCCGCCGCGCGGATCTCTTCCTCGGCCGCACCGGGTTTGCCGTAGCCGATATTCTCCGCCGCCGTTGTGTTGAACAGGAACGTCTCTTGCGCGACGATGCTGATTCTTGAACGCAGCGATGCCAGTTGCAGATCGCGCACATCGACGCCGTCGATCGTCACGCGCCCGCTCGACGGATCGTAAAACCTCGGGATCAACGAAGCCAGTGTTGACTTCCCCGCTCCGCTCGACCCGACCAACGCTACCACTTCGCCCGCCTTCACCTCCAGCGCGATGCCGTCGAGCACGTTCGCGTCCGGCGCGCTTGGATAACGGAACACGACATCCTCGAAACGAATCGCTTGCTGGAACTTCTTCAACTCCTTGGCGTGCGGTTTTTCGGAGATCGAAATTTCGCGGTCGAGATACTCGAATACTTTTTGCGAAGCACCCAACGCCTGCTGGAAGATGTTGTGGATGCCGACCAGCCGTTTGACCGGTTCGTAGAGCATGAGCAGAGCGATGACAAAGCTGGTGAACTCGCCCGTCGACATCTGGCCCTTCACGATTTGCGTCCGTGCGTAGGTCAGCAGCGCGACGATCGTCAGCGCACCAAGGAATTCGATCAAGGGCGAGGAGATCGCCTGTTGCGCGACGTATTTCAAATTACTGCGCTTCAATCGCCGCGCGGCTTCGAAGAAGCGGTTCGATTCGTAGTGCTCTGCACCGAACGACTTCACGACCTGATGCCCGCTGATCGTCTCCTGCAAGATTTGATTAAGCACCGCGGTGTCGTCCTGCGCCTTTCGCGTCGACCGCCGGATGCGCCGCCCAAGCTTCGCCGTCGGCAACATCACGATCGGCAGAACCGTCAACGAGAACAACGCCAGCTTCCAATCGCGCTGGACGATCACCGCGAGCAACGCCACCGCGACGAAGGTCTGCCGCAGCCAGTCGGCCAGAATGTGCGACGTCGCCACTTGAATTTTATCGATGTCGTTCATGATCGACGACATCAACTGCCCCGTTGAATTTTGATCGAAAAACTGGGCGTCCTGCCGAAGCACGCGGTCAAACACCTGCTGCCGCAAATCGGTAACGGCGCTTAGTCCCACGCGGTTGATCAGGTAGTTGCCGAAGTAGTCGGCCAGCCCGCGCACGAAGAACGCCGCGAGAATCGCGAACGCCGTCATGGACCAGACGTTGTGAAACGACGACGGCACGATGTCGTGCAGGAATACGGTGTGTTTGAACAGCGGAATCTCAAACAGCGGCACGTTTTGATCCGGCGACGCCGGGTTCAAGACGCGATCGAAGATCGGTTGAATCAGCGTGGCGATCAACCCGTGCGCCGCGCCAGCGAAAGCCATTAGCAGCACTGACGCCGATAGCGACGGCGTGTACGGCCGCACATATCCAAGCAGGCGCGCGAGTTCTTTCAAGCCGCCACCCCCAGCGCTTCAATCGCACGTTCCACCTGCTGTACCGCGATGCCGCGCATCGGGCCATTGGCGACCAAAGACTGCGCCGTCGCCCGCCACGGCGCCCAAATCACGGGGTCCGATTCGCCGAACAACACGACCAGCGGCACGCCGAACGCCGCCGCCATGTGCGCCGGGCCGCTGTCGTTGCCGATGAATAGATTCGCCGATTGGATGAGGACCATACTATCGAGCAACGACGTGTTGCGCACGGTCCGGAACTCGGCGAAGGGCGAGAGATCGTCGCCCGGCCCGCCGATGAACACCGGTTCGAGATGTTTCAAGGATCGCGCGATCTCTAAGAACCGCTCCGCCGGCCAGGCCTTCTCTGGCGCCGATGCCAGCGCGTGAATCACCGCGTACGGCCGCTCACCCGGAGTCTTCGGCGCGAACAATCGCGCCCGCGGGATCTCCATCCGCGGTGCGCCGAGGTAAAACATCGCCGACGCCATATGTTCCGCGGTATGCACCTTGCGTTCCTCACCCAGAATCTCCTGCGCGCGGGGAATGCGGATGTTGTAGGCGGCCTGCGCGGCGAAGTGGCCGAAGCCCGCGCGCTTGCCGGCAAGCGATGCGAGCGTCAACCAGACGCTGCGCGTGCCGCCATGAAAGTTGATCGTCAGCTTCGGGCTCCAGATTGCCGCCGCCGCCGGATGCGGCGTCAACACGGCGTTGACATCGGGATTCCCGCGAAACACATCGGCGAACCGGTCTTCCACCATTACAGCCAAACGGAGGTCGGGCCGTGCTTGTTTCAGAATGTGAATCGCGGGCGTTGTCAGCACGCAGTCACCGAGCGAACGAAGGCGGATGATCAGCACCTTCGCGCCCGGCGGCAGGCGGTCGAGCAACGACTACTCCTCGATGCGCGCTTCGTCGACGAGCATGACGGGGATTTCGTCGCGCACGGGATAGACGCGCTTGCACTGCACGCATTTCAACCCGCTGTTGTCCGGCTTCAATTCGAGCGCGGCCTTGCAGAGCGGGCAAACGAGGATTTCGAGCAGGTCCTGACTGATGGCCATGGAGAGACCTCCAGTTTAGCGCGCATTCCTGACGACTTCGAGGTATTGCTTCGCCCGTTCCGTGAAGACCTCGTATTTGCCGTCCATGATCGTTTGCGCGTCGATCAACTCGCTGCCAACGGCGACCGCGGCCGAACCGGCTTTCAGGAATTCGGCGGCCGTGTCGAGATTGACGCCGCCGGTGGGAATCATTTCGATCTGCGGGAACGGACCCTTTAGCGCTTTGATGTACTTCGCCCCGCCCATGTTCGAGCAGGGGAAGACTTTGACGAAGTCCGCGCCGGCTTCCCACGCGGTGAGCACTTCGGTCGGCGTCAACGCGCCGGGGCAGATGACTTTGCTGTAGCGGTGCGCGACTTCGATGGTCGACACCCGCAACGCCGGCGTGACGAGAAACTGCGCGCCCGCAAGAATGCAGATGCGCGCGGTCTCCGGATCGAGCACCGTGCCCGCGCCAAGGACCATCTTGTCGCCCAGAGCATCGGCGAGCTTTTCGAGGGCCTTGATGGCGCCCGGAACGGTCATTGTAATTTCGGCCGAGCGGATGCCGCCGGCGTAGACAGCTTCGATCGACTTTACGGCCGATTCAGCGGAGTTGGTGCGGACAATCGGAACGATGCCGATGTCGACGATGGAGGAACGGATTTGGGTTTTGGTCATGTGTCGAGGTCTTTCAATTTTCGCAGCCATTCCATAAGCGGATCGAATGCCGCGTGATCGGGATTGAACTTCTTCGCGTGAAGCGCTGTGCCAAACTCAAGCCCAGGTGGTTCTTGCCAGGCAAGCCAAGTGCGAAGCTGCGCCTTGTCGCGGTCGACCTCGGCGAACCTCGGCTCCCTCACCTCATTCAGCACACTGTCAGCATAGTTCCAGTTCGGATCATTCGAATTGATGGTACGTCCGAGAAGCGTTTCCAGCTTGCCTTGCGATTGATTATCCGGCATGATCCAGATACCAAGCGCCCGATCCGACGCGGCGCGCACTACGCACCCACTTGGCCAAGGCAGCGGCGGAGGCGTTTCGAATCCAAACTCCTTGGAAAGGGACTCGATAGCAGCCCATTTACTATCGAGCTTGTTGTCAGCATCAATAACGACTGCGATGGTCTTGATTTCGGGATCGTTGAGGACGGATTCGAGCATCTTCTCGGCCCAAAGAATTCCGCCCTCGTCTTCACGAACCGGACGGACGAGGAAATAGTCTGCCGGCGTCGCTCGCAATTCTCGCAATTGGCGGCTTCGGACCTTCTCGGCGCGTCGCAACTCAATCAAAGCCGCCAGCACGGCTCGATCATGTTTGCCCTCACAGACCAACACGACTGGCATCAGCGAATTTCCACCATCTCGCGCGTGACGAATTCGATTAACCGCTCGTCGTACTGCGCAACATGTAGTTCGCCGTCGACTTCGACTAGCCGCGAAACAACGCCCTCAACATCCGCGGCCCGGTTAGCAGCCTTGCTAAACGCCTCCAAGCAATCGTTGCTATGCGTCG
>VFZQ01000571.1 GCA_016871135.1 Acidobacteriota bacterium
TTACCCCCAACCTCACCTTCTCGCCAACTCGGACCAAGCGGTAACTCCTTTACCTTCAACTCCGCTCCCGCTCACTCCGCGCTAATTTGGACAGCCGTGGCCTTCGACATGAACAATCAGACCCGGCATCGACGTCACACCGGTACTGGGCGGCCACCCAACTCGTTTTTCTCCCAGAGTTGGCCGAGGCTATAGTCCTCCAGCCACGCTTTCAGGGGCTCGGGTTCGAGGCGGCGAATCTGCGTCGCTCCGTCGACAAGCTCCGCGATAAGAATGTCCTCCGGTTGGAACTGATCAACCAACTGCGGCGACTGCGTCGAGACGATCAACTGGGCGTTGAAAGAGGCTTGTTTGATGAGCCCGCCAAGCACGGGAATTGCGGCGGGATGGAGGCCTAGTTCCGGTTCATCAATCAGAATCACCTTCGGCATGAGTTCATCGGGCTGCAGCAGTAACACAGCCAGCGCGATGAACCGCAGCGTTCCGTCAGAAAGCGACGCAACGTCAAAGTACTGATCCGAGTTCTGGTCGCGCCACTCAAGCCGAATTGTATCCGGAGCCAAACTCGTTGGCGCAAGGGAAAAGTCTCGAATGAATGGCGCGACAAGTTGGATTGTGCTTACGATTCGCTTGTAGACGGTTTCGTGGCGTTTCTGAAGTAGATATAGGAAAGCCGCAAGGTTAGAGCCATCCGGGCGAAGAGACCGATTGTCGTTCAGCTTCGCGGTACTTCGAAGCGGGGCGAACACGCTGGTGTCGTGGAAGTGAAATCCACGAACTAAGTTTGGAAGAAGTATAGGCAAACTGCTCGAGAAAACTTCTTCGTACAGACCGTCCGTAGACGTGGGCAATAGGATCAACCGAATCATATGGTCGGGTCGGGTCAACTGGGCGTGGACCAACAATTTCTGTGTTGTCTTCCTGCCAAAATGCAGAAGTCGATCCGCCCCGCCAGCCGTTTTGACATATTTGTCGATCTGCTCGTCGTCAGCAGCTTGCAAGATCCCAAAGACTCCTAGAAAATTCGACTTTCCAGAACCATTCGCGCCAATGAGTATATTGACCGCCCTCATCGGAAGCTGCTCAATCGCCTTGATGCTTTTGAATCCCCGGATCGTAATGTGGTCGATTACCCTCATGCGTCAATCCGATGATACCAACGCGGCTAACGCAAATCCTTCAACACCAGCCCCCACGCCGCGCCGCCGCGGTCTTTACTCCAAAGATCCTCTTCAAGCTGTGCCGCCACATCGATCGTCCCTCCAGCGGGCGCGTCGTCGAGGCGGTCAGCCATGCTCCAGCCTTTGACCATCTTCGCCACGCCATTCTGCGCGAGATGCATGAAGAGGTGCTTTTCGTTCTTCACCTGCGGCGGCCGCGCGACCTTCGCCTTCTGAATCGCAAAAACAGGCACTGGATTGCTATTGCCGAATGGCGCCAATGAAAGAACCTCGGCCGCGGACTCGTCGGTCAACTCATCAAGCGTCACCACCGCATCGCAGTCGATGATCGGCACCAGATCTTCCGGCGTCAACTTCGACCCCGCGTAGGCTTGGAAGCGCGCCCGGAAATCGGCGATATTGTCGATCTTCAACTTGCAGCCGGCGGCCTGGCGATGCCCGCCGAATCGCGTGAACACGTCGTCCATCGACTCCATCGCGTCCAGAAGATGGAAAATCGCTGGACCCCGCCCGGAGCCGTGCGCCACTCCCGCTTCTGTATCCTCGCTCAACACGAACACAGGCCGCGAGTAGCGCTCGGCCAATCGCCCAGCCACGATGCCGATCACGCCTTGATGCCATCCCGCGCCCGAAAAAACAAGGCCGGCCTGCTCATCGGTCACCGGCATCTGCTCGCAAGCGGCGAGGATCGTGTCGCGAATTTCGACTTCGGTCTGTTGTCGCTCCTTGTTCAACTCGTCGAGCTTGCGGGCGATCGATTGCACCTTCGACTCGTCGTTTGACAGGAACAATTCGATCACGTTGGAGGCGTGATCCATGCGGCCCGCGGCGTTGAGGCGCGGGGCGATCTGGAAGGCGACTTGCCTCGCCGACGGCGCGATGCCGATGCGAATGCCCGCTACCTCGAACAGCGCCTTGAGGCCCGCATTGCGCGGATCTTTCAATCCTTCGAGGCCGTGTTTGACGATGATGCGGTTCTCGCCGGTCAACGGAACCACATCGGCGACCGTGGCAATGGCGACCAACTTGAGCAACGAAGCCAGCATCGATTTTCGCCGCGCCTCGGGCCAGTCGAGCTGCTTCATGATGGCGTGCGCGAGCTTCCAAGCAACGGCCGCGCCGCAGAGGTTTTTCTCGGGGTAGTTGCAATCGGGCCGGTTGGGATTGACGACGGCGAGCGCGGGCGGCAGCGCGGCTTCCGGCAGATGGTGATCGGTGACGATGACATCGATGCCGTGCGCGTTGGCGCGCTCGACGACTTCCGTGGCGCGAATCCCAGTGTCGACGCTGATGATGAGGTTGACGTTCTCGGCGCGGGCTTGATCGACGACCTCGCCGCGCATGCCGTAGCCTTCGCGAATACGGTGCGGAACGTGATAGCCGACCTCGGCGCCGGCCAGTTTCAACACCGTGTGGAGGATAACGATGGACGAGGTTCCGTCGACATCGTAGTCGCCGTACAGCAGAATCTTGTCGCGGCGGGCGATGGCGTCGCGGATGCGCTGCGCGGCCTTGGCCATGCCGGCGAGCAAGAACGGATCGTGGCAGTCGTCGATATTGGGATGAAGAAAACGTGTGGCCGCCTGCGGTGTGCACACTCCGCGTTTCCACAAGACTCGCGCCGCGGGCATGGCTATGCCGGTTGCGCGCGAAAGCGCCGCGATCTCCGCTTGCGGAGAATCGGGAATCAGCCAGCGGGCGCGATTGCCGCTCATCAGTTTCGGGAGAAGAATCCGCCGCGCGGCGGCGTGTTATCGTCGTCGTCGTCGAACGGATTCGAATCCTCGTCGGGTTCGAGCGACATGTCCAGTTCGCTCATCACGGCAAGCACTTCCTTCATGAAGTCGCTGTGTGTTTCGAACAAGTGGATCGTATCGTTGAAGTCAAACGACAACTCAACGTTGCTGGTAAAACCGGCATAGGGACGCAGCGCCTTGAGCCGTTTTTCGCAGTCGCGGCGTTCGGCCATCGACAGGCTGGAATCTTCGAGTTCCGCTTTAAGGTCATCGAGGAGCTCGTTGCTCAACTCGCGCGAGTGAACAACGATCAGCTTGATGCCGAGCTTCGCCGCGCCAGCGAGAAACTCCTTGAAATCGGGATGCTGGCGAGTGTCCCACATCAAAATGCGGCCTTCGTCGGTCATGCGTGTCACACCGTGAAAGGCAACCATGCCCAACTCGTTGATGTGTTCGACGGCTGCGCCTTTGAGTCTATCGAGATCCATTTGTTACCTTTGCGCGGAGATGAATAGTTCGTCCTTCAGCGTATTGGCCAGCTCGCGCGCGGATGGCGTGACGATCGCCTTCGCGGAAATGTAGATTTTGCGCCCGGCGCGAATCGCTTCGCGGACGTCCGCTTCGCATACGAAGTCTGACACAGCGATGGGCTTCTCCGCCGGGCTCGGCTTCGACGCTTCCGGCGTGCGCTTCGGCGCCGAGCACGGTTCGCAGGTTGTGATGATGCCTTTCGATTCGAGGAACTTGTCGACGATGTCGGCCGTGGGCGATGCGGCTGGCTTCGGGGCTGTACTCTTCCCGCCAAGGAATCGATCGACCGCGGCCGAGATGCGCGCGCGATCGACGGGACCGCTCGAAACGGTAGCGGCAGGCTTTGCCGGCGCGTCTTGCGACCACGGCCGGATGCCCCACGCCAGGCGCTTGATGTTGATGAGGTGCATGGGCGTGACGTTGTCGCCGGTGGCATTGCCCGCGACGGCGCCGCAGCCGAGGGTCATCGCGGGGAACAAGCCCGTGGTGATGCCGACCGAGCCTTGCGGCGTCGGAGTGTTGGCGAGCACGCGGAAAGCAGGCATGCGTTCGGCGAAGACACGGGCTTTCGCCTCGTCGTTGGTATAGATGCCGCAGGTGTGGCCGAGTCCGTGGAATCGAAGAATCGCTTCGCACGCGTTGAGGGCGGCGTCGAAGCTTTCGACGAAGTGGAGCGCGAGGACCGGCGCGAGCTTTTCGG
>VFZQ01000572.1 GCA_016871135.1 Acidobacteriota bacterium
GCACTACTATTTCGACGGCTTTATCTGGCGTGTGCGGGAAAAGGAAACGCGCCGTCCGCTGGTGCTCGACGCGGCGCCCGCCGAAGGGACGTTTGCATTCTCACCGGCGCTCGCGCAGGCGGTGGTAGCCGGCCTGGCCGTTATCGGGTTGGCCGCCCTCGAACTCTACCGCCCCTATGACGATCTGCGCGTGAAACGCGATCTCGCGTCCGCCAACCCCGGACTCTCGACGGCACAACGCAACTACGCCACCGCCCTGCGTCGCGCCGGTGAGAACACCTCGGCGCTACCTGTTTACGAAGCGGCGATGCGGCTCGATCCGCGCGTTGCCCTTGCACGTCACGAATACGGCCTCACGCTCGCCGCGATGAATCGGCCGGTCGAGGCGGTCGCGGCGTTTGAAACCGCGTTGTCGGCCGACCCGCAACTCCGCGCGGCGCACTACAATGCCGCTTCGCTACTCGTTCGAAGTGGACAGTCCACCCGCGCGCTCGCCCACTTCAGGGCCGCGTTCCCAACCGGAGACGAAAATGCGCTGCGGGAATTGGAGCGCGAGCCAGCCGCCGCCGAGGTGCTGAACAACATCGCCCTTGGCTTCCTGCAATCCGGCGACCGCGCGGAGGCGCTCCGGTTGCTCAAGCGCGCCGTCGCCATCGACCCTCAACATGCCGCCGCCCATCTCAATCTCGCCAGCCTCTTCGTGATGAACGGCGACCGCTCGAACGCGCAAATCCACTATCGCGCGGCGATCGCGAATGGCGATGCGCCGATCCGTTCCGCCGCTGAAAAAGCGCTCTCTCGCATTCGCTAACCGTCACTGCGCAAGCGCGGCCTGGATTTCTTTGATGGCCTCCGAATCCGGATGATACTCGAGGCACCGGCGAATCGCCTCCCGCGCGTCATCGCGCTGGCCAAGCACCAGATACGCCGTAGCCAATTTCACCCATGCCGACTCCAGGCCCGGACTGCGCCGCGCCGCCTCGCGCCATACTTCCACCGCCTCTTTCAGCCGCTTTCTCTCCGCGTAATTCGCGCCGAGATTCACCAGCGCTTCCGCTTGCGGCTCTCCGATCCGGCGCGTATGTTCGTAAAACTCCACGGCCCGATCCGTGTTCCCCGCGCGATCCTCAAGAAAACCCAGCACCGTCAACGCCGCTGCGTCCCGCATACCATTCGAGTAGGCCTGGTTCAATAGTCCGCGCGCTTTGCCGAAGTCCTCCTCGTTGCGCTGCGCGTTGGCGATCCGCGCCCACGCCATGCCGAGTTCGCGCGGCGATGCCTCGCCACGAAACGCCCGCAGCTCTCGCGAGCCGGATGGCGGCTTGCCGGTGGCATCGCGGGGAATCGAATGATCGGTAAACGAGACTCTCGTGGCGTCGGTGGCGCCGCGGCGCGGCATGTGACACGCCAGGCATTCCTCCTTCTCTTGCGCATGCGCCGACCTGTTGTGGCATGTCATGCACCGCTCGCGATAGTAAGCCGCCGCGCTGGCCGCGGGCGGTTGTTCATGGGAATCGTGACACGAACCGCACCACAGTTTTTCGCCCGCGCCTTTGCGGCAGCCACTGCTTTCGAGGCGCTCGTAGTGGCTCGTCGTGTGCAATCCGTCCGCGGCCGGCCTGTCCCACACAAAGACCGCGAAGTACCGGTCGAAATCGTCACTGGCGCGAAACTCCTCGGCGCGCCGTCCCACGCGCTCCACGCGCTCGACGCCAGTCAGATGACACTGCGCGCAAACGCTGTCTCGCAGCCGCGGGGTCAGCTTCGACGGATTGACGATCTGATCCGCCGAGCCACTTGCCATATGCGCTCGACCCGGGCCATGGCAGCGTTCACACCCAATGCCGCCCTGTGCCACCGGGGGCCACTCATAGCCGTTCTGGGTACCCGTTCGATGCTGTATACCCGTGCCGTGGCAGTTTAAGCACTCCGGCGCGATAGGTCGGGACAGATGCAGCGTTTCGCTCGACTCGTAGCCCGGCGACCAGTCCCAGCCGTGCCC
Organism: Acidobacteriota bacterium; assembly: GCA_016871135.1. GTDB lineage: Bacteria > Acidobacteriota > Terriglobia > Bryobacterales > Bryobacteraceae. The sequence continues at coordinate 2,003 of VFZQ01000572.1, forward strand.
GCGATACCACGACATGGGCAGCTGAAAGAGAAACCCGTCTTTTTGCCAAAGAAAGCTCCGGCCCACAGCGCCGGAGCCGATAAAGAATTGCGCGCGCGTCGAGCCGGCGATCCCGCCACGCTCGAAACGAAACTGGCCATCGCCCGTCATCGCGTAGCGCAAACCGCCTTTTCGCACATCCAGGGGCTCGATCGACAGGCCAGCCAAGAGTCCAGAAGACCGCGCCATCGCCGTCGCGGCGTAGCGCTTGGAGATCGAACCGTGACATCAGGCGCACGGCGCGTCGCCAACATAACCTGCCGGCTGGCCCTGCGCGGTGCCCAGTAGGAGCGCGAGGACTAGGACGCTCCGTTCACCCAGGGCCGCAAGAATTTCAAGCTTCGCTCGACCCATTCTTCCTCTTGTTTGACGGTCCTTTCGATGGTCTCCGAGAACGGCGGCCAATGCTCCAGGATGACACTTGGGGAACGGTTGTGCTTTCGCAGTGCTTCGAACACCCGCGGGAAGTCGACTTTGCCTTCGCCGGCCGCCGTGCCGATGACATCGAATCCCATGCGTGTGTCGACGCGCCGGATACTGTAGTCCTTGACGTGCAGGATAATGGTGTGCGGCGCCAGGCCCTCGACAACGCGGTCCAGCGTTTCGGGACGGCCGAGCGAGTTTGCGGTATCCATGCAGATCCCCAGAGACGGGCTAGCCAGCTCCGTCACCAGCCAGGAATATTCGCGAACCGTATGCGCCTCGTTGTTTTCGAGAGCGATCGCGACGCCCGCCGCTTCGAACGCCGGCAGCACTTCGCGCATCCACGCCGCGGCCTGCTCGATAGTCGGTTTGACCGTCGCCGTATGCAACAGCGTTCGAAGCTTTCGAGCGCCTATCGCGCGGCAGACATCGAGATATCGCATCAAGTGCGACGGCTCGATGCCGCGCGTTCCGCCTTCGAGTTCGATGCCGCGTGCCGCCGCCTCGCGGCTCAACTCGCTCAGTTCGGCATCGCTCTTTTCGTGTAGCGGCATGTTGTCGGCGATTTGCACAATGGAGACGCCGTGCCGCACGGCCAGATCGAGCAAGCCTACAGGCGAAAGCGGATTGGCCGGCATCGGATAGCCTGGCATTCCGATGGCCCAGGGTACCGTCCAGGAAGCAATTCCCAGTTTCATGCGTTAAAAATCGAGTCGCAGCGAGAATTGAATCACTCGCGACGCTTCGGTGTTCTCCCTTCCTCCGACGCTGGTCACCTGTCCAAAAAGCGGATTGGTGGGATTCGTCTGAATGCCGCCCAGGTAATGCCGGTTGAATGCGTTTAATAGACCTCCGCGGAACTGTATGCGGAACTTTTCGCCAATGTAAAAGTTCTTTTGCATCGAGACGTCTTCGGAGATAATTCCGAGGTCCCGCGCGCCGGAAAGCGCATAGGCCGCGTTGCCCAATGTGAGCGGCGCCGGATCCGCGAACACGCTCTTGTTCAGATACGTGTTGCCTGGCGACGCCAAAATCGTGGCGCTGAACGCGTCCTTGTTGAACGAGCCATTTCGGACGTTCGTCGACAAGACATTGGCCCGGTTCACCGTCCCGTTCCAGAATCCCGCCAACGGCGAAGTGTTGGTGACAAACGACAGCGGCGTGCCGCTCGCGTATTGCAGAATCGGCGCCACCGACCATCCGCTGATTAACGTGTTCCATACTCCCGACGCGGACGAAGCGAACTTTTTGCCGCGGCCGATCGGCAGCTCGTAGATCGTGAAGATCTTTACGAATTGCGTGCGGTCGTAATCAAGCACCGACTTTTCGCGCCGGAGATTGTAATAGTCGATGGGCCGGTTTGGATTGTCCGCGGTGTTCAGAGACCGCACGTTGCCGAGCGCTTTCGAGTACACCCAGTTCGAATAGAGCGTGAGCCCGTTCGCCAGTTCGCGGTTCACGATCAGGTTAAAGGAATGGTAGTTGGAGAAGCCCAACGGCGCTCCATAAACCGACACCGAGTTGACGCCCTGCACCTGCGGATACTGCCGGATCGCGCTGGCCACACTACCCGAGAATCCGGGGAACGGATACGCGATTCCGTTGGCCGTCGCTTCGGCCGCATTTCGAACAGGATTGGCCAGGTTGCGTCCGTACTGTGCCAGCGCCTGCG
>VFZQ01000573.1 GCA_016871135.1 Acidobacteriota bacterium
GTGAACTCGTGTTCTCGCAATCCCGCGAGTTTAGCTCACCCGTTCACATTCCTGCGCAGAGCCCAAAAGTCAAATGCCGCGCAGGTGTTTCGACGAGGCTGGCGCTCGGTGTGGCAGGGACGGCCGGTGGCGGTAAAGGCTCCTGGCGGTCGTAGTCGATAAGCTCGATCGCACTCAACCACGGGTCCGAAGCAACTGGCGCCGGCGGGTTGAGCTGGAGCGGTTTGGCAAGTACAAGTCCGGCCGTGGGAAGCGGATTGGTGACTTCGATGACTGGGGGAGGGGCGATAGCCGGCTCGGGTTCGGATTCCACGCTGACCGGGGCATCCTGCGCGGGCGGGGGCTCTGGCTGTGTAACTTCCGTTTCGTGGCCCGAGTCCAAAACAACCGGGGCTTCAATAACCGGGGTACCGGTTCCAATTCCGGTTCGGTGCGCACCTCAAGCTGTGGAGGCGCGCTGTCCGGCTCCGTTGATACAAAGGCGGGGCTTTCCTGAGCCGGCGGCGCTTCTGGCTGGGCCTGTTCGAGCCACTTGCGCGCGTGGTGATTATCCGGGTTGATTCGAAGAACTTGTTTCAGGCACGCCGAACGCTGTTTCGATGTCTGGGCGGCTTGTGCTAACCAAAGCCAACCCGCTTCGCAGTCGTTGTTTCGCCGGCAGAGTGCGACGAGCACGCTCCGCGCCTTCTCCGTCTGCCCGGAGCGAATCAAAGTAATCGCAATTTGGATGTTCTTGAATTCGTCCGCCCGGATCTTGGAATTGAGGACAGGCGTGACGGGTAATGTATACACCAAGCGATTCGCCTCCATAACATGGGATTGTGCTCGGCCGCTGGAGGACCGAAGGAACTCGTAAGGGCGCCCAAATGCGATTACGCCGCTCGGCGAAGTCGAACGATTAGCTCGACGTACGCAAATCATCGGACAGGGACGAAATGCGAACTAGGCTCTTGGGATGACAAGTATTAGATCGGTGACAGTGGAGCATTACGTTAGGGTACGTAGTGAAATTATTTGGGGGCACTACCGGTTTCTAAGGTGATTTCATCACCGCATATCGCCTAGAATTCGCGTATTGATCGCCGCTACTGAATTGAATTTTGATCGGTTCGGATGCGGCTAAGGGCGCGGATACTTCGCCGTGGCGTCTTCCCATCGAAACGGAAGAGTATCAGGTGTCACGCGAATGGGCGTCGACAGCTTCAGCCCATCTGCGAAACGCAGCTCGACGAAGTAAGCCGTGAAGCCCTGCGCGGGCGGTGCCACAAAGAACGGGAACTTCTTGCTCCCCTTCAGCGCCGACGGTTTGTACGCCGCGCCGATCGTATCCACGCGAAAGTCCCGCGCATCGGGATTCGTTGCCTGCCACAACGTTGCTTCCACTGGTGCGGCGTCCGATCGCACTTCGCGGCCGGTCCAAGTGACTCGCGGCCGCTTCGCACCGGCTAGCACGGACTTATAGAACGCCAACATTGTATCCGCCGCATCCGACCCGGCCAGGTTGTGCTTCGCATTCGGCACATACCGCAACAATTTTTCGGCCGGCAAACCGTCGTAGTAGAACCGCGAGTTGTCGGGCAGGAAAAATTGATCTCCGCTGGCGTTGATCAGCAGCTTGGGCATGCGCAGCGCGGGGCGGTCCCGATAGTGATACGGATCCTCCACGGCCAGAACGGCTTGATATTCGGGCGTGCCGATCTTGTGCGGGAAAAGGCCGTGATTCACGTAATCCTTGAGCGCCGGCGAAAAAAAGCCCATCGCCTCGAAATGGTGCCGCGTGATCTTTTCGCTATTCAGCGCGTCGATCACAACCGGGATGATCGCCGACACACGCGGATCCACGGCGCCGACCAGCCATGTCGTCCAACCGCGCTTCGAGCCGCCCGAGACCACGAAACGATCGAGGGCAAACCCCTCCGACCGCGCCCAGGCCTGCAGCGTATCCATTGCGCGCACACCGCTTTTGACCATCGCCAAACGAACTAGCCACGTGTCGTCCTTCGTCGAAAAGTGCTTCACGCGCGAGTAGGCGATCAGGTCGTCCTCGAAACGCGCCACGTCCATCGAATCCGAGAAATGCAACGGCTGATTGGGCACCATTCCAAGATCCGCGACTACGGTGCCCGTTTCAACGGCGAACCGGACCGAACGCTCCGGCGACTGCACCGGCGCCGGGTCCAGGTTGGAGCCCCCGCCGATAAACAACATCGCGGTCTTCGACGATACTCGCGCGGGCCGGGTGACCGTCAGCCAGTGTTTCCAGACGGGCCGGTCCACGTCGGCGGCGGACCGCCACGACTGTGACGTCAATTCGATCACGTACGTCTTGTGCGCCGGCGCGGCAACCGTATTGACGACCTTCCAGGCGAAGACGGCGTCCGGCGCAGCGACGTACTTGTCCAGTGCGGTCGCCACGAACAACGCAGCCAGAAACGTCATCGCTCAATCTCCGAAACCAGGTAATCCACGACGCGATCGAACGGATCGAACCCGCCGAAGTCCTGCGCAACGGGCGCCCGAAGATTGGAGTTGGCGTTGATGTCGTAGAACACCAATCGCCCATCCGGCGCTTCCAGATACTCAATGCCGCCGACGTCCAGACCGCCCGCCGCGAATAGCTCGGAAGCCTGTTCGACGGCGCCTGCCGGCACGTCGGGATACGCATAAAACTCCACCGGCTTCGATGCCTTCATCGCCGGCACTTCACAGTGACCTTCGCCGCTGGCGGGATTGCAGACCTCGGAAGGACATAGGTTGAACGCGCCATTCGAGATAACGCGCATCGCGTACAGCAGGCGGCCCCGGAGAAACTCCAACCGCACGATGCCATTCGCCGGATCGACGGGAAAATATTCTTGCAACAGCAGCAAATTGTCCGGCAGCCAAAGAAAGGGCTGTTCGCGCAGGAGTTTTTGCAACTCGCCTGGGTCATTGAGCAGGAACATCCGCGCGCCGCTGCCGCCCTGTTCCGGCTTCAATAGCGCAGGCCATCCGCCTGTCCACTGTCCCAACGCCGTGTCCGCATCGTTAAACGCGAGCGACCGCGGATGTGCAATGCCGAGCTTTTTCATGAGCGCGCATTGCGCCGACTTCGACAGCTCCAACGCGAACGCACGCGAACCGTTCAACACCCGCGCGCCGCTCAGTTCGAGCGACCGCATGAGCGACAGGCACAGCGGCACGGCGCGGGTGTTTCCGCGAACGTAGGCGCTGGGGCTCGCCTGATTGAAGTAGAGGCGGGCGCCGGGAACCGCACCCGGATCGAAGGCGGCACGCTTCAAATCGAAGGTCGCGTAGTCGACGCCCCGCCGCGCGAGCGCTGAGAATAGCGGCTTCTGCCACTCCGGATGTTCGTAGATCACAACAAGGTCGTGAGCCATGGAACCTCCTATTAGATCACTCCGGCCGCGAGCGCCGCCGCCGGCACAATCGCGTACTGAGCGGCGGCAATCGTAAGCACGACGCGGGCTTCGGCTACCGCTCCTCGAAGATCACGCCGCGGGCCGCCAGATCGTCCGCGTCGACACCCAACAGCTCCGCCAGCGTTTCGCGCGTGTGTTCGCCGATCAGCGGCGCGGCGGCGGCCGGCGCTCCCGGCGTTGCCGAAAGTTTCACCGGTGTTCCCGTCACGCGATGTTCGCCGGCGGTGCGATGCGTCAACGAAGGAAACATGTTGCGCAAACGGGCCTGCGGATCGTCGACCACCTCTTGCAGGTTCCGGACAATCGAAGACGGCACTCCTTCGGCCTGGAATCGCGCGACCCACTCCGCAGCCGGGCGCGTGGCGAACACGGCGTCGAGCAAGGGTTCCAACTCCGCCCGGTTCCGCACACGATTGGCGTTTGTGCCGTACCGGGGGTGCTTCTCGAAATCGGGCCGGTCCAGCGCGCGGCAGAACGCCGACCACAGTTTTTCACTGCCGATTGCAACGCCGACGCCGCGATCCGATGCCCTGTAGACCCGATACGGCACGATTGTCGGAAACGACGTCCCCATCGGCCCCGGAATCGCCGTCGACCCGAGGAAAGACGAGAAATTGGACGACATCGTCGAGATCATCGAGTCGAGCATCGACACGTCGACATACTGCCCTTCACCGGTCGCGTCGCGCGCGCGCAGCGCTAACAAAATTCC
>VFZQ01000574.1 GCA_016871135.1 Acidobacteriota bacterium
CGAAGGGCCGGGTGTTGGTTCGTCCCGCTGCGTCGCGCGATGTTGGGTAGCAAACGGGTAGCAAAACTGGCTATTCGGAATCAGCTTCGAATCTCGGATTTTTGATGGCTTCCCGGATTCTCGGAAGAGCGCGCTCGTATCGCTTCCTCGTGATTTCGGCCGGCTTGTAGCCGTAGCTCTTGCCGAGTCGACGGGCTTCAATGTAATCGCGAACGTCTGAAGTCAGTCTGGCTTGATCGTAAACGCGCTGCCAATCCACGAACGTCGGATACGGCTGCTCGGTCAATCGACGCACCCGCTGCTCGAGCGTTTCAACCTCGTCGGGTGGCGCCCAATAGCGTGACCGTCCGTCCAATACTTTCTGGATTTGGTTCTCTGCCCAGTCGCCATCCGCTTCTCCTGGCTTGCGCTCGCTATACGTTGGGCTGGCGTCGCCAGACTCAAGGAGCCCCATTTTGCGCGCGATTCGAATGGCGGTCGTCTGGACGTATTTCAGCGGATAACGGGCGGAGGTCCAAACGCGTTCTTGGATTACCTGCGCGACGGCCGGATAGATCCCGATAGCCTCCTGCCACGAAGCCAACTCGAATCGGAGTGCTTTCGAGAGCCCGAGATGGCGATATATGAAAGTTCTCCACCACTCCGGATCATCGTCCGGTGAGACCGTGGCTGCTCGTTCCAGGAGCGCTAGGTCGGAGTCGCGTTTACTTCCCATCGATCCATCGCCAGTATAGCGCTGATTCCCGGCGTCTGTTCAAGGGTTGGCGCGTGGCTTGAAAATTTTCCCGTCCCGCGGTGTCCCGAATTGAATTTTGGGGCGTACAGGGATCACTAAGGGGGGAGAGATGTCTCCCTCTGTGACTGCCCGTCCCAAGATTTTACAAAGATTTTTGGCCAAAAACCGCCACTCCCCTTGCCGTAGGTTTATGAGGGGCATGTCCCGTTTAGTCACCAGCAAGATTTCCAGGCCCCAAAGAAACTTTGCTCAAATCTTCTCGACGCCTCCCATTGTGTAGATGAGGGTCGAGTCCTTCGTTCTTTTTGCTGTTGGCGTCGATCCTGGACGACAGTATCACGTTCAGGCGAGCCAGTAAAGCGAAATCCAACCAGCAACCCTAGCCCGCTTGCGGTCGACGCAGGTGGGCCTTTTTATTTCATGGAGCACGAATGAACCAATCATTTGAATCATCGCTGTCCGGCGCGGAAGTTGCCCGGAAGACTTACACTGTTCGCGAAGTGAGCCGGATCCTCGGGATCGGGCGAAACACCGCTTATGAAGCGGTCAAGACCGGCGACATTCCGTCGGTAACGATTGGCCGGCGCGTACTGATTCCGCATTGTGCCGTCGAGCGTCTGCTGACCGGCGCTGCCGCTGAAAAGCTCGCGGCGTAACACGAGCCTCGGCTAGTAGTTCAAGATTGCGCGCATGGGCCTACAACGCTCCGCGCGCGAGGGACTCCGTTGTTCGGTCCGGGGTCCCTTTACCCATTCGTCGGCGGCGGCTGGGTGTCCTGTAGTTGGAAGTCGTCGGGTGATTGGCGGCGCCGGTGGGGTGTTTTCAAAGGGTGTCTTCAAAGGGGTGCGATATGGAGAGTTGTTTGAATTGCAAGTGGTGGAGGCCGTTAGACGATGTCGATCCGAACGGCGCGGCGGGCGAGTGCGAGCCGACGGAGACTGACGATTACGGCGTTACGCTGGCGGGCGCGTGGCCTTCGAAGGCGAAGAGCCTGGACGGCGGCGCGGCGGTTCTAGTAACGGCGGCGGGCTTCTGCTGCTCGGAGTGGCAATCGGGCGGGGCCGAAGGTGGTCGATGAGCGGGAACCGAAGCGAATCAACGTGTGGAGGCGCTACATGATAGCGCCTCTTCCGGTTCCTGTGCTGATCGCGCCGGACCTGTCTCCTGGCGCGAAGCTCTGCTACGCGGTGCTCTGCCGATATGCGGGCAAGGATGGCGTCTGCTACCCGTCGCTTCGGACACTCTCGGACAACTTGAACGCCTCTAGCGTGATCCCCGCCGGCCCGTAGCGGCCGCGTATGTGGAAAGTGTGTCGCCGCTTGTTCTTCACCTTCAGGACATACGGTTCGAACTCGGGAATCGGCTGTCCGCCTGCCGGGCTGCTTTCGAGGTGCGTGGCATTGACGCACGGAGTGCAAAGGATGCTCGTGAGCCCATCGAGATTGATGATATGGAGCAGGTCATAAGCGGGAGTAAGCCTCCCGCATCGCTGGCATGTCGATTCTTTCGCCACTGGGAGAGGATACCAACCCGCCCGCTGATAGAATAGCCAAACGTGCCCTTATCGCCCGGCCAACAGCTCGGTCACTTCGAAATCGTAGCGCCGCTCGGCGCGGGCGGGATGGGCGAGGTCTATCGCGCTCGCGACACCCGCCTGGGCCGCGAGGTCGCGCTGAAAATACTGCCACGCGAATTCGTTAACGACCGCGACCGCCGTACGCGTTTCGAGCACGAAGCCCGCGCCGTGGCCGCGCTGAATCATCCCGGCATCGTCGCGCTCTTCGACATTGGCAACGACGGCGACACGCACTACATCGTCAACGAGCTGGTCGAAGGCGCGACGCTGCGCGCAGCGCTCACTGGCGGCGCAATGCCACAGCGCAAGGCCGTCGAAGTCGCCGCCGATATCGCCGACGCGCTCGGCGCCGCGCACGCCAAGGGCATCACGCATCGCGACATCAAGCCCGAAAACATAATGATCACGCGCGACGGGCGCGCGAAGATTCTCGACTTCGGCCTCGCCAAGGACCGCTCGCCCCGCGCTGATGGCGCCACCGAAACCGCCGTAACCGATCCGGGCGTTGTAATGGGCACCGCCGGCTACATGTCGCCCGAACAGGTGGAAGCGCAACAGGCCGATCACCGCGGCGACGTCTTCAGTTTCGGCGCGGTGCTGTATGAGATGCTCTCCGGCACGCGCGCGTTTGCAAAGGCGACGCAGGTCGAAACGCTGACGGCGATACTGCGCGAGGATCCCGTGCCACTTGCGGTATCGGCGGCGCTGCAGCAAATCACGGCGCGCTGTTTGGAGAAAGAGCCGGAACGCCGTTTTCAATCGATGAGGGATCTGGCATTCGCGCTGCGGACTTCGTCGACTGCGACGACTACCACACACGCGGCCATCGTGACGAAGACGAAGCGCAACTGGCTCTGGCCGGCGACAGCGCTCGCTTGCCTTGCGCTGGTCTTCATCCCGCGCGGCGAGGTCACGGGCGAAAGCCTGAAACTAACACCGATTGCCCGGGACCGGGCCACCGAGGCCCGACCGGCATTTTCGCCGGACGGTAAGTCGATCGCCTACATGCGCGCGAACCAAGAGAAGGAACAACTCGTCCTCCGTGTTTTTGCGGAAAGCGATCCCGTGGTGCTATACGAGGCAGCTGGGAATTCCGAAGGAATCGTACTTGGGAGGGATCTCAACTGGACCACGGATGGAAGCGGCATTATCTTTACGCCTCGCGCCCGGCCCGCCATCGTCGCTGTATCCGGAGGCGCCCCACGAGAAATATCGGATCGGCCAGGCGCGGCCGCTGCGATCCCCGGAACGGCCGGTTTCATAGTTTGTTCGCGTCGGCCGGGCGGGGACATCGAACTGAATGTCGTGGATCGCATCGGTGCTTCGCCCAGGCCGCATGCGAGCTTGGCAACCGCGGGACTTGCCGCTTCAACGAACATCTCTGTCAAGTTTTCACCGGACGCCAAACGTTTGGCCATTCTCGCAGGCGGATCGATACTTGTTGTCGATTGGCCCTCGGCGGCGCTACGGAAAACGTCTTTATTCCAACCCGTGGTTCGGTCGATCTCCTGGATGCCAGACAGCCGGCACATCGTGACAGCGGGATTTCTACGGCCCGGCGCGATGTCGCTCGATACCGACACCGGCGAGACTCGAGTCCTTCACCCAGGCGATTTCTCGCACGTGGATGTACGCCGCGACGGACGCGCCTTAGCCTTGGCAGCCGGCAATTCGGAGGCATCGATAGTAGATTCTTGAATCAAAGATTCTAAATCAGAGTACTTCAACATTTTGAGGTTAGGCTGCGAGTAATTTGACGATCTCCTCGATGGCGCGATCGGCCTTGTAGTAGGCGTTTTCGAGTTGGCTGTGGG
>VFZQ01000575.1 GCA_016871135.1 Acidobacteriota bacterium
GCCGACGGCTCGCAGAAGCCCGAGTTTGTTCTGAACACCGAGACGGCGAAGAAATCGCAGGTGCTTGTTTCCGGAGATAACTTCGGCTGCGGATCGTCGCGTGAACATGCTCCCTGGGCGCTGACCCAGTACGGCTTTCAGGCCATTATCTCGACCAGCTTCGCCGATATCTTCAAGCAGAACTCGCTGAAGAACCGCCTGCTGCCAGTTGTTGTTCCCAAGGACGCGCATCTGGCGCTGCTCGACGCGCTGAGCGCAAATCCGGATCTGCAGATAGCGATCGATGTCGAAGCCCAGACTCTAACGTGGCCCGGCGGGTCGGCTGTGTCTTTCCCGATCGACGCATTCGCCAAGCACTGTCTGCTGGCCGGTGTCGACGAAATCGGCTACGTCCTGCAGCAGGAAGCGGCCATCGCGGCGTACGAAGCGCAGCGGTTCTCAACGCTGAATACTCTGTCGTAGCGGGGGCGCTGTACAATATCGACTTATGGACTGCACTGGGAAAAAGGTCGTTGTACTGGTCGATCAGTTGTACCAGGAGATGGAAGTGTGGGTGCCGTTGTACCGCTTGCAGGAAGCCGGCGCGGAGGTTGTAACCGTCGGCGCCGAAGCGGGCAAATCGTATCCGAGCAAGCTTGGCTACCCGTGTGTCGCGAAGCTTTCGTATGAACAAGTCGAGGCCAAAGACTACGACGGAGTCGTCGTCCCTGGCGGCTTCGCGCCCGATCACATTCGACGCCATCCGAAGGCGAACCGACTCGTCGCCGACTTCAACGCGCAAGGAAAGCTGGTGGCTGCGATCTGTCACGGGCCGTGGGTGTTGTGTTCGGCGCACGGGATGTTGAAAGGGCGAAATGCGACGTCGTTTTTCGCGATCAAAGACGACGTCGTCAACGCGGGCGCCAACTGGTCGGACGCGGAAGTTGTCGTCGATCGAAACCTGGTGACCGCGCGCAAGCCGGAAGATCTACCGGCGTTCAACCAGGCCTGTATTCGGGTGCTCGCTTCACAGTAGAATCAGAGGTCTATGCTTCGAATATTGGCCGTTCTCGCGGTGTCGCTGCATGCGCAAGACGGCGCGACTCGCGACAACTGGCCGCACTACGGCGGGCAGACGAGTGCGTGGCGATATAGCGCGCTCGACCAAGTCAACGCCGCGAATGTTTCGAAGCTCACGACGGCGTGGGTGTTCCAGTCGGGCGAGATCGACGGCGGCATGCAGGTGACGCCGATTGTCGTCGATGGCGTGATGTACCTGACCACCTCGCGAAACAACGTCTTCGCGCTCGACGCGGCGACGGGGCGCGAGTTGTGGAGTTACCATTACACGCTGCCGAAGGGATTCACGGTTTTTTATGGGCCGTGGAATCGCGGCGTGGCCGTCGCCGATGGCCGCGTTTTCATGGGCACGCTCGACAACAACCTGCTGGCGCTCGATGCCAAGAACGGGCGCGAGTTGTGGCGCGTGCAGATCGAGGATGTCAATCAGTGCGGCTGCAACATCACGGCGGCGCCCCTGGTCGTCAAGGGGAAGGTGATCACTGGCGTGACGGGCGGAGACTCAGCGCATCGCGGCTACATCAACGCATTCGACGCCAAGACGGGCCGCAATATCTGGAAGTTCTGGACGATTCCCGGACCCGGCGAAAAGGGCCATGAAACGTGGTCTGGCGATAGTTGGAAACATGGCGGCGGTTCGGCTTGGATGACGGGGTCCTACGACGCGGAGTTGGGTCTGACGTATTGGTCGGTCGGTAATCCAGCGGCCGATTTCTGGGGCGGCAATCGCAAGGGCGACAATCTGTACACCGATTCGGTAATCGCGTTGGACATCGACACGGGCAAGCTGAAGTGGTACTTCCAACAGGTGCCGCACGATGTGTGGGACTTCGATACGGCCTACGAAAACGTGTTGATCGATCTGCCCGTGAACGGGCGAACGCGCAAGCTTCTGTTGAACGTCAACAAGGGCGGGTTCACCTTCGTCGTCGATCGGACGAACGGAGAGTTCATCGCCGGCTGGCCGCTGGTGAAGAACCTGAATTGGATCAGCGGCGTGAACGCGAAAGGCGAACTGCAGGGCCGCAACGAACCGGTGGTGGGAAAGAACAAGATTATCTGTCCCTCGATCGGTGGCGGTCGAAGTTGGAATCAAGGCGCGTGGTCGCCGAAGACGTCGATGTTCTACACAACGGGCATTGAGTGGTGTGAAGACGTTGTCGCCGTGCCCGAGACGCCGAAGGAAGGGCAGGTCTACTTTGGCGGCACGTTTAAGCTCACGCGCAAACCGATGCAGGGCGAAGCGGGCGGCCATCTCGGCGCGTACGATCCGATTTCTGGCAAGCGGGCATGGCTCTACGAATACAAGTACCCGTTGCTGGCGAGTGTGCTGGCCACGGCCGGCGATGTGATTTTTACTGGCGACGCCGAGGGTTTCTTCTTCGCGCTCGACGCGAAGACGGGCAACAAGTTGTGGAGCTTTCAGACCGGGTCGGGCCATCGCGGCGGACCGATCACCTACGCGGTGAACGGTAAGCAATACGTCGCCACGCCAAGTGGATGGGGATCGGCTCTCGCCGGTTTGTTGCCGCAGATTTGGCCCGAGGCCGAACGCTTCCGCGCCGGCGCGGCGCTGTTTGTCTTCGCGCTACCGGAGGGCAAATGAGATACGCGCTGCTCTTCGTGATGGCGTTGCCCGCGTTCCCGCAAGGCTCGGTCGCGCGTGGCGACAAGTTGTTCGCGCAAGGCTGCGCGGTTGGCTACTGTCATGGGTCGGGGGGAACCGCCGCCCGCGCGCAGCGGTTGCGCGGCCGCACGTTCGATCGCGAGTACCTGATCAAGGTCATTCGCGATGGACTGCCGAATACGGCGATGCCGGCGTGGGGCGATCGTTTGACCGATCCCGATATCGCCGCGCTAGCAGACTACATCCAGAGCCTGGCCAACGCATCGGCCGACGTTGCGCCGCCCGTTGTTGTTGATGCCGCCACGCCCGCCGCGCCGGATCTGGCGAGCGCCACTCCGCCCGAACACCAGCGCGGCCGCGAGTTGTTCTTCGATGCAACACGCGAGGCGCGCTGCGCGGCGTGCCATCGGCTGAATGGAATCGGCGCGCCTGTTGGGCCCGATCTGTTGAAGTCCGGGGCGATCAAGATTTCCGACGGGCCGCGCGTGATCAAGTATGGCCGGCCGCGCGCCGTGCGTACGGTGGTTCTGAAGGACGGCGACAAATTCCCCGGAGTCGCCGTCGAGCGAAACGGTACGCGCTACTACGATCTTTCCCCGCTTCCTCCCGTGTTGCGGAGTTTAACCCAGGCCGATATCCAAATCGTGCAGCGGCAGACGACGTGGCGGCATCTTACGGCGACAAGATCGTATACGCTCGAAGACATGCAGGCGGTTTGGAACTACGTGCGTTGGGTGGCGGCGAAGCACTAAATGCCCGAACCCTGCATTCAAGTCAAAGGCCTGCGCAAGTCGTATGCGGAGTTGGAGGCGGTGCGCGGCATCGACTTTGAAGTCGAGCAAGGCGAAGTGTTCGGGCTGCTCGGTCCGAACGGCGCGGGCAAGACGACGACCGTCGAGATCCTGGAAGGGTTGCGCGACCGGACCGCCGGCGATGTGCGCGTGCTTGGATTCGATCCGGCCTCGGACAGGCATGCGTTGAAACAGCGGATCGGCGTATGTTTGCAGGCGACCAACCTACCGGAGAAGATCAAGCTCGTCGAAGCCATGAAGCTGTTCGCGAGCTTCTACAATCGTACGGTCGATGCCGATCAACTGCTGCGGCGATTGCAGCTGACCGACAAGCGGAACGCCTTCTACGGAACGCTGTCGGGCGGGCAAAAACAGCGGCTTGCAATCGCGCTGGCGATGATCAACGATCCGCAACTGATCTTTCTCGATGAGCCGACGACGGGGCTCGATCCGCAGGTGCGATTGGAGATTCACAGCCTGATTCAGGAGCTGCGCGACAACAACCGGTCGATCGTTCTAACCACCCACTACATCGAGGAAGCCGAGCGGTTGTGCGACCGCGTGGCGATCGTCGACAAAGGGAAGATCATCGCCATCGGCCCGCCAAAACAATTGATCGCGGATACGTTTGGAGCGTCGAAGGT
>VFZQ01000576.1 GCA_016871135.1 Acidobacteriota bacterium
CGGCAATACTTGGGGTTTTGACGTTTTCTCCGTTTCGAGACGCCTCGCGCCGGGTAGCGAACTGAACCGTCACGGTTGAGGTCGTTGGCCTCTCTCAACCGGTCCAATTCTCCGTTTTCTCTGTTGGTGAACCGCAATTGTCGTCCGCCGAGTTGTTCTCGCAGAATGCGATTCTCCTCGCGCAAATAGTCAATGACGAGCAGTTGATGCTGGTTCATCCAGCCGGCGACGGCGATCAGTAAGAACCGGAATGGGTCCAGGGCTCTCAGCATCCTTTGAGTCCATTATCGCGAGCCTGCAAAGCTCCGCAGCCCCTGAAAATTCAAGTAGATCGGATTTTCGGACCATACGCCCGCGCCGAAACGTCCGGCCGGATCAATTGCGCGGGGCGAAGCGGAGGATGCGCGTCGAGAACTTGAATTCGCCGACCCAAAGATTGCGACCGTCGAAGGCGAGCGATCCGGGCATGAAGAGCTTGCCGGGCGCGACGCCGGCGCGTGTGTCGTTGGCATCGGCGGCGCCGAGGTAAGCGCTGGCCGGTTGGCCGTTGATGGCGTCTTCGATTTTGTTCCAGACTTGCACGCGGTTGTTGCCGCGGTCGGCGACGAAGAACTGGCCGTTGCTGGGGAGCGCCTCGCCGGGGAGGTTGAACCGATTGCGGCCGGTGAGGCGGATCGGCTGCGTAAGATCGTCGACCTTGTAGAGCGTGATGTCCTGGCCTTCGAAGGGGGCGATGGCGAGGTAGTTTCCGTCGCTCGACAAATGGCCTGGGTTTTCGACCTCCAGCGACACTTTCGGCGGCGTACCGGCCGACGGTATTCCTTCCCACAAGTAGACGCGATTGGCCCGGCGGTCGGCGAGATAGAAGTAACGGTTGTCGATGGCGACGCCGGTCAGCTCCCGCAGGTCAACGCTGCCGATCTGGCGGTTGAAGGTGACGTCGGGGCGGCGGCCGTCGAGCGGCAGAGTGTTCCAGAGATAAACCGTACTTTTCCCGGCGAGGGCGAACGTGGCGCCGTGCAGGGCGTTGTCCCACGGCGCGTCCTGCAATTGGATGACGGCGTCGGGCTTCGTGGCCGTTTCGGTGGGCAGAGAGCGCCAGACGAAGAGCTTGCGATCGAAGTCCGAGGAGGCGAAGAGGCTCCGGCCATCGGTGGCGACGACGGGATTTTGGATGAAGAAGTTCTCGGCCCAAGTGTCCTGCTCGGGCGTATCGCTGCCGACGGCGAAGTCGGGCGGCTGGTTGTCGCGTGCAGGCGGTTGGTTCCAAACGAGGACATTGTTGCCGTTGTAGTTGCACACGTAGAGCCGGCCTTGGGCGATGACGGCATCGGGGCCGTCGCCGTTGCGATAGCTGGTTGGGCGCAACGTGATCTCGGGGCGCGCCGCGGCGTTGGTGGGAGGCGCGTTCCAAACGAAGATCGACTGCAGGCCGGCGGCGATGAGTTTGCGGTCATTGGTCAACGTGCCCTTGACCCATTCGTTCCAGGCAAATGTTGGCTGCTGATCAGGGCTCGATGGGAAGCCATTCCAGAACATGGTCGCGGGACGATTGGCCTCGCCGTTGTTGTGATCGCTGACGGCGAAAAAGGATTCGCCATCGCTGGTGATGTTGCGCGGAGTACCGGCGGCGCGGTGGCGGAGCACGATATCGGGCGGCTGATTGGCGCGGGTGGGGACACTATTCCAAATGAGAACGCCGGCGCCATGCGTTGCGACGACGGCGAACTTGCGTCCGTCGGTCCAAACGCCCCAGGGCCAACTGAAGCGCGTGGGATTGGGCCCCATTGGCGAGAAGCGAGTGATGTCGAGCGCGATGTCGGCGGGCGCGCCGTTGCGTGCGGGAAAGGTGTTCCAGATCAGAACACGATCGTTGTTGGTATCGGCGACGGCGATCGTTCGTCCGTCGGGCGCGATGGCGACATTGCCCGGCCAGTTGAGTTGATTGAGGCCGCCGCCGGAGTTGTTGGTGTCGAAGCCGGGTTGGCCGAGGACGAGATCGGGCGGCGTGTTGCCGGAGGGCGCGGTGCGCCAAACGAGGATGCGGTTGTTCCAGCGATCAGCGACAAGGAGCGCCTGGCCGTCGGATGCGAGCCCGGTCGGGTGATTGAGAAGCAGCGGCCCGCCGCTCGCGTTGAAGCCTTTGGCACCAACGACAAGATCGGCTGGCTGCCCGGTCACAAAAGGTCCCGTATTATTGGGTTCCGGCCGGGGCGGCTGCTGCGCGGCACTCGTTTTGAAATACATTTTGTAGCCACCGCGCCATGGGATGACGTAGGGATCCGTGATCTGCTCGCCGGGATTGGCGCGGAGGCGCTCGCCGTCGTCCTGGGTCCAGTTGACGCCATCGGTGGAAGTAAAGCTGCGAACGACGTTGGCCGACGGCGTTCGCTGATCGAAGGCATAGAGACGGAGGCGCTCGTCCGGAAGCGTGATGGGCGCGGTGGTTCCCCAGTTGGGTGGCGACATCGCGCCCTCGTAAGTGAACCGCAAGCCGCCGTCCTTTGAGCGGGCGATGGCGGTTTCACGGCCGGCGAAGACGTACATGAGCCAGTCGCCGCCGACGCGAAAGACGTCGGGGTCGACAAGGTCGTTGTGCTCGAAGACGACGCCGGTTTCGGTGAAGCGCACGCCGTCATCTGAGACGGCCAGATGGATGGCGTGCGGGTTGGGCCCGGCGGCGGGATCGCCTGGATGATTCGACGCGAGATAGTAAAGACGGAACTTGCCGTCGTCGTCCTTGATGATGGACGGATCGACGGCCTTCACGGTGCTCAGGCCTTCGATGCGGAAGTTGGGATCGACGCCGAAACGCGCGCCGTCGGTGGAGACGGCGAGGGCAACGGTTTCCGGCGTCCCCGGTTCGGCGGGCGGTTGGACGAAATAGAGGAGCACGCGTTCGTCGTTGTCGTTGATCGCGGCGGGAACCGATGCGCGGGCCAAGCGAATGCCGGGATCGCGGGTCCAGTTGATGCCGTCGGGGCTCGTTGCGCTGCCGACCTGATGGGTAATGAGTCCGCCAGGCTGCGGTTGCGGCGGGTTGCCGAACGGGGGAGGCGCAAGAAACGATTTGACGGCCATGAGCCAGGAGCCGTCGGGAAGCTGCACGGGAGCGGGATCACCGACGCCGTGCATGGCGGGGCCATCGTTCGGAGCGGCGAGGCGATCGCCTTCTTCGACGCGCCAGGACTTGCCATCGGCGGTGAATGCCGAGCGAATGCGCAGGCGCGCGCCGGTACGGGGATCGGGATTGACGTGGAAAAACGTCCGCCAACCGCCGGGGACAGCCACGGTGTCGGAGACCGAGCCGCCGAGATCGATTTGCGTGCCATCGGTGGTAAAGCGAAGGCCGTCGGCCGACGTGCAGCGCAACAAGCGCGGACCGATCGATAGAAGCATGACCCATTCGGCCGGCGTTTGGAAGACGTCGGGGTCGGTGGCGTTGGGGAAGCGGGCGTCGCGGAAGGCTTCGCCGAGCGGAGTCCAGTTGAGGCCATCTCGAGATTCATGCACGGCGATGGCGCCGTTGAGACCGGCCTTGACGTAGACGCGGTACGTACCATTGGTGAAACGGACGACGTTGGGGTCGACATCCCGGAGATTTGTCGCGGCGCGGCGCCAGGATCCGTCGTCGTTGCGCTGCGCGACGCCAATGGATTCGGGTTGGCGCGAGGCATCGACGAAGAGGAGCGTGGGACGGCCGGCGGGATCGAGGAAGAGTTCGGGAACCGAGGCGCGCTCGTAGAGAGACTGTTGCTGGAGCGTCCATTGCAGGCCGTCGGGAGAAGTGGCGAGGAGGACGCGATGATTGGCCGGGCCGTCTTGTTGGGCGTGGCACAGCGCGGCGAGCAGGATTGGTCCGATAACGCGTCGCATCGTATCGCTCTGGTGTAACCCAGCAGCGTTAAGAAAGTTTTGGTTGTGTTGCAAAGAACATCAGCTCCGGTGCATGCGATTCGATCGCACACCGTAGGGTAGGAAGCGTGGGCAACGCTGCTATGCACAGAGTGCGCACAAAACGGGCACAGTCGCGGCGACCCCGTGCCGCCTTCGCGAGTGCGGCGAGTTCGACCCCCACCCCACCGGCACCCCCTAACCCGGCATAGCCGAGGCATCGTCT
>VFZQ01000577.1 GCA_016871135.1 Acidobacteriota bacterium
CGTTGCGCCGAGCCCTTCCGAACCGAGATTATCGACAGATTCGACTTGATCTACGAGCCGGAACCCGAAGCGGTTGCGGGCCAGGAGATCGCGATCAAACACAGCGAAAGCGAAATCGGCTACTACAAATGGCCGGGCGTTGAGCTGAACGACATTCTGGAAGAGCAGGTTCTTCTGGCGGTCCCCATGCAGCGGTTGTGCCGCGCGGACTGTAAGGGAATCTGCCCGGTGTGCGGCCAGAACCGAAACGAGCAGGATTGCAGTTGCCAGTCCTCGCCAGCCGATGAGCGCTGGGCCGCCTTGAAAAATTTCCAAAAAGTAAAGTAAGGAACCTAAGATGCCGAATCCTAAACGACGTCACTCCAAGCGCCGCACCTCGACGCGGCGGGCGCATGATTTTCTGGCCAAACCCGGCTTGGCCGAGTGCCCCAACTGCCACGCCCCCAAGCAGCCGCATCGCGTCTGCCCGGCCTGCGGCTTCTATAAAGGCCGCGCCGTCGTCGAAGTTGCCGAGCAGTAAAGGTTTCGAGAACTGCGCGTGCCAACCCCGTTGGTAACGATTGCGGTCGACGCTATGGGAGGCGATCATGCTCCCAAGGCGGAAGTCGACGGCGCGCTCCGTGCGGTGCGCCATATGCCTGTCGAGGTAATCCTCGTCGGACGAGAAGACGTGTTGCGCGAAGAATTGGCGGCTCATCCCGGCTGGGAGCGTCTGCCCATCAAGATTCATCACGCAAGCGAAGTGGTCACCATGGACGACTCGGCAGCGAAGTCGTTGCGATCGAAGAAAGACAGTTCGATTCGCGTGGCGTGCCGATTGATGCACGATGGCGCGGCGCGCGGCGTCGTGTCGGCGGGCAATACCGGCGCGGTAATGGCCACATCGAAAACGATCAATGGCATGGTCAAAGGAGTCGACCGCCCGGCGCTGGCCAGCGTCTTCCCCACCATCAAGGGCAAGCCGGCGGTCATGCTCGATGTCGGCGCCAACGTCGACGTCGAACCCGACATGCTTTCCCAGTTCGCCATGATGGGCGAGCTCTATTCGCGGTTGATTTTCCACACCGAAAATCCGCGCGTCGGGCTGCTGTCTATCGGTGAAGAGGAACACAAAGGCAACGAACTCACCAAGAAGGCGACGCCGCTGCTCAAACTCCTGCCGATCAACTTCATCGGCAATGTCGAAGGGCGCGATCTCTACACCGGCCACGCCGATGTGATCGTCTGCGATGGCTTCATCGGCAACGTTGCCCTCAAGGTCAGCGAAGGCCTGGTTGAGGTCGTTCGCCACCTTCTGTCGGATTCGCTCAAAGCGTCGGTCAGCGGCAAAATCGGCTATCTTCTTTCGCGCAGCGCATTCGCCGAATTCAAGAAGCGTGTCGACTACTCCGAATACGGCGGCGCCCCGCTGCTCGGCGTCAAGGGCTGCACGATCATCTGCCACGGCCGGTCAAACGCCAACGCCATCAAAAACGCCATCCGCGTCGCCGCGGAATTCGCGCAATCGAACCTGAACGAGCGACTCGAAAAGGGCCTGACCCAGGGCCGCGCGCATACGGCGTAGACCGGAACGAAGGCCCGTGTGTCTGCCAAGCGACGCACGTCACAAGCGCGCTTCCACCTGGTGACATTGCCGTCGGGGCGGTAGCCCGGAGGTCTCACAGTCTTCGTCGCGAAACCGCGCCCCAGCCATGTCGATACGAGGTGCACGCCGGCGCGGCGCGGCAGAAGTCCCGGGTGGTATCCGGGCTAGCCGCGGGCCAAGAAATTTTTGCCGAGCTGTAACATCGAGGCCGCAGGTCCCCCTGTCTGGACGAACGCACAATCCCGAGCGTTCGAATCGGAAGGAGAGTCACTTTGAAAACTCTATTGTTGTTGGCCGCCGCCGCGGCTACCGTTTTGTCCGCCGGCACGCCCTGCGGACCGTTCGTTCAAGAAAATCGTCGACCCGTTCGGCAATCCGCTTCCACGCAACACCGCCTTCGTCGCATGGGCGCCCATTGATGACGAATCCGGTGTCGTGTTCCGCCCGTTGGCGGCGGACATCGACGCGCTGATCGTACGGCTCGAAGAGCAGGGCGTCGACGATCCCCAAATGCTGACGGCCGCGTTCTGGCAAGGGACACGCTGCCGCATCGTCGATGACCGCTGTACCGGCGAATGCCCTACTGAAGACGGAAAAAAACTGCGCTGCCTGGCAGAGCGGACTCCCGGAGGGCCCAAGCCGCCACCGAAACCGAAACCGACCACGAAGCACAAGAAAAAACACGGCAAGACCGACGGAATGCCAAAGAGCTTCGCACAAGTCTCCTCGCTCCGGTGCCAGTGCCGATAGGACCGATCATGCCCCGTATCCTCTTATCCACAGTCGTCGGCGTGTGGCTGGCGTTCGGCCAGCCACACGCCGACCACCCTGCCATCTCCAGCTACCCGGGGTCGCGAATTCTTTCGCACAAAGCCGTTGAGTTCGATGTCTACCATCTTACGATCCGAAACCAAGCTGACGACCTTTGGGAACAAGTCAAGTTGGAAGGCAACATTTTCCGGATTCTGTATCGCAACCCGGTGGGAAGATCGGCCCTGGAAATTTTCCGGAACTATGAACAGGCGCTCCGGCGCTCCGGCGCCCGTTTCGTCTATCAGTGCGAGCCTCGCACTTGCGCGGCGTGGCCGCTCTATAAGGAGCAACGGCTCACAAACATGGGTTCGGGCTCGTTCTACGGTCTGGCCGCGCAGTTCAATCATCGGGGCGCCGAGTCGTGGGCCGTTGTCGCGGTTTCGAACTCGGTTACCTGGATTCACATCGTCGAGCGCAAGCTGATGCAAGGCGGATTGGTCCGAGTCGACGCACGCGCCATGGCCGAGGCCATCTACAGCAAGGGCTTCGTCTCCCTCGACGCCATTCAATTCGACACCGGGAAAGCGACCATCAAGCCGGAGTCGAAATCGGCGCTCGAACAAATCGCGCAACTGCTCCGCAATGAGGCCAATCTCGCGCTCGAAGTAACCGGTCACACTGACGACACCGGAACACCGACAGGTAATCAGCAACTGTCGCTCGATCGCGCGCGAAGCGTCATCCAGTCCCTGACTACCGAGTATCGGATCCCGATCGGCCGTCTCCGGCCAAAGGGCGTTGGCCAATCCGAGCCGGTGTCGTCAAACGCTACCGAAACGGGCCGGGCCGCCAACCGGCGCGTCGTGCTGCGGCGAATCCCATGAGCCGCGCCCAGTGTCCCGCCCGAACACAAAGGAAGGGAATAGAATCGACCTATGAGCCGAGTCTTCGCCGGGATCTGCGCGGCGGCCGGCCTTGCTGCCGCGCAAACAGTTGAACTCCGGAAACAAGGCGATTCGATCGAAGCATTCGCCGGGCCGGGCGCGTCGGTCGAGCACCGCGTGCGATTGCTCGAAGGGCAGTTCTTCTACGCGCAGATTAGCGGTGTGCGGGTCTCGATGGAAACGCTCGACTCGCTGCGGCGGGTCGCCGTCAACGAGGGTCGCACCTCGTACCTGGCCGCCGGACGCCCGGGCGAATACACCCTGATTGTCCGGAACGCATCGCCCACACGCCAGAGCTATCGCATAACCGTGCTCGCCTGGCGTGACGCTCTCCCCAGTGATCGACAGCGCATCGAAGCGATCGGCGTATTGACGGCGGGATACCGCGAAGCCGAACGCGCGACCGCACTCAGCCGCAAGGCCGCGCTAGTCCACTACGATTCCGCGAGAGCGATATTTCGCGAACTCGGCGACAGCGGATACGAGGCGCGCGCGCTGCAAGCCAAGGCCAATGTGCACACGGCGACCGGCGACACCGCGGCGGCGCTTCAGACGCTTGACGAAGCGATCGGCCTATACAGCGCCGTGCGCGACGAAGGCGGAGAAGCGGTCGCGCGAGTCTCGGCGGCGCTTATGCACGTTGCTCGATCCGAGTACTCCAAGGCGTTCGACAACTATCAAGCCGCGCTCGACTACCGCACGCGACGCGGTGACCGAAGAGGCGAGGCCGAAGTCCTGCGCAACATGGCGATCGCCCACGCCTCGGCCAAGCGGTTCCAACTCGCGCACCGAATGTACGCGGACGCGCTCGACCGCTTCCGCTTAGCCGGC
>VFZQ01000578.1 GCA_016871135.1 Acidobacteriota bacterium
CAGGTGTGGCGCCATCGCGCGGAACTCTTCGCCACGCAACCGGCCACGTTTTCCGCAGGTGGCGTCCGATGAAACCCGAAGCTCCCGTGATGGCGATCGTCATATGCGGAAAGGGTCCTTGCCCGTGCGTTCCAAGTATTCGATTTCCTTGATGTAGGATGGCACATCGGTCTTGCGTTTCATTCCCTCAAGGCCCATGTACCGCACGGTGCCGAAGACTGGACGTTCGCCCCACGGCCGATCGTGAAGCCCGAAACACCAGAGCACGCTTGTGTACGTGTTGGGATCGCGGCCGTCGAGCGCGTAACGATCGTGAATAGCCAGCATCGTGTCCTGCGCCTGCTGATGCGTCGGTGACCACTCGATGATCTTCTTGCCCCAATACATGCGGTAGTAGCCGTGGATGCGGCCGCGAAGCAGCATCTCTTTTTGGCAGGCGTTCCACAGCGCGTCGGGCGTCTGTGCGTGCTCGAACTGATCGGGAGAGTAGACGTAATCGCGATGATCGGCCGCGTGTTTGCGCAATGTCAGTTGCGCCCAATCGGGCAATGCTTCGAGCGAGCCGGGATTCGGACAATGGCGAGCGAAGTTGAACGCCAGTTCACGACGGACAATAAGTTCTTCGAGGAACTCGGGGTTGGATTTTGCCGCGAGAGCGACATCGACCGCGGCGATCTGACCAAAGTGCAAATACGGGCTGAGTTCGGAAGTAGCGTGGTTGGAGGGCGAGTTGCGATCGGTCGAGTAGCGCGCGATTCGGCTGGCGATGAATTGGTCCAGATGTTTCCGTGCGGCGATGGCGCCTCCGGTGAAACTGATCGACGGTTTGACGGAATGATTGATCGCACAGCTTGCGACGAGTTTGGCGATGTCGCTCACCTCGGTATGCCACTCTGGCTTCGGCGCGGTCCAGCGGTGGCGCAAGCGAACCTTTGGAACGGGTTCCAGGTATTCAAAGAGCAGTTTTTGGATCTTTGGGCGGATCGTGTAAGCGGCCCATTCACGCTTTCCGAATGCGTTCATCGGCACGATGCAACTGGAATCGACGGTGTAGAACGGAACGTCGATTTTGCCGGCCACCCGTTCGTTGTGCGTTGCGGCGACGAAGACCGGATAGTCGTCGGTGACGACCAACGCGGCGTCCTTCGCGAGGTCGTACAGCACGCGATTGGAGTCGGATTTACTCCGCCGAAGATAGAAGCAGTACCCCGCGCCGAGCGCCTCGACCTGGCGCTGCATCTCGGGAACGCCTTCGAGAATAAACGTGTGGATGCGGTCGTTGGCTTCGGGGTAGTCGAACGTCAACGCTTCGTACACCAGCAGAGGAAGCCCGAGTTCATTGGCTCTTTCGATCGCATAGGCAAGCGCGTGATTGGACACCGCGCGCCGGTTCATCTGCACCCAGTAGAGGACGTAACTCGCCCCGGCGCGCGGTTGCGCGGCATTGCGTTGACGGATGCGAAGCGGGTGAATCAAGTAGCTACGATGACGGATCCAGCGGGCTCGATACAATATCTTTGAGATGCGCATTTGGAACCGCGCTAAACTGCTGGCCGCCTACCTGGGCCGGCGGACGCGGGTGAACGCCCTGCCGGTCGAGTATATCGTCGAGACGACGGCGAAATGCAATCTCTATTGTCCGATGTGCCCTCGCGAAACGCATAAGCAGCCGAAAGAGGACATGACCGACGTTGTCTTTGAACGGTTGGTGCAAGGCGCTGCGCGGTCGGCCGAGCACATGATGTTGATCGGGCTCGGCGAGCCGTTTCTCGATCCGAAGATTTTCGAGCGGATCGAATACTGCGCCGAACACGGTGTCTATTCGCTGCTATCGACCAACGGCACCCTGCTCGACAAGACCGCGACGGAGAAGCTGCTGGATACGAAATTGGAGCACGTTACGCTGAGCTTCGACGGCTCGACGAAAGAGAGTTTCGAGTTCTACCGCAAGGGTGCGCGCTTCGAGAAAGTCCGCGACAATTTTCTGCACTTCGCGCGGCGAAAGAAGGAGCGCGGCTCGAAGATGCAGGTCGTGGTGCAAATGGTGCGGATGGAGAAGAACTGGAACGAAGTAGCCGATTTCACGCGTTTCTGGAAAGCCGCGCCCGGTGTCGACGAAGTACGCATCAAGGCCGATGAGACCGATCTGATGCGGCCCGACGCGGCGCACGCGGCCGCCGATTGGACACACCCGTGCCACTATCTGTGGCGCGGCGCAGTGTATGTGAAACATTCGGGCGATGTCTACCCCTGCTGCCAGAGCTATAACCTCGGCGGAGCGCCGGTGGGCAACGTGAACGATGCGCCGCTGCCGGAGATTTTCAACTCGCAGGAAATGATTCGAATGCGCGATGCGCATGTCCGGGGCGCGGGCGGCGAGATCGACGTGTGCGCGAAATGCCGCACCGCGATTCCGCATCCGGCGCTGGTGGCGGGCTCCCTGCTGTTGCATGGCCGAACGGTACGTAAGCTGTTGCCGCTTGTGGAACGGCTCGCCTACTTCGGCCGGTGGACAGGCCTGTTGCGTCCGGTGGAAGATCAAAAAGAGGCCCGCGGCGAATTGGTGCAGATCAAGAAATGAAACAGGTGCTGGTGGTTTGCCCGGAAGCCCCCTATCCGGCGCTCGGCGGCGGCCAGCAGCGGATCGCGTCGTTGATCGGGTACTTTCGCGAGCGTGGTTGTGAAGTCGATGTGCTGACGTTTGTGCCCTTTAGAGCGCCGGCCGGCGCGCTGCGCGAAGTGTTGTGTGTGCCGCTGCCGGCCAATGGGCGATCTCTACCGGCTCGAGTTCTTCGCAACGCGGGCCGGTTGTTGCGAAGCGTGCCGCCGTTGATCGATCGGCTGGCTGGCTTCGACGAAGCGATCCGCGCGGCGCTGGGCGCGCGGCGATACGATGTCGCGCTGCTCGAACATCTATGGGTCGCGCCGTATCTGAATCTGTTTCGCGAATACGCCGGCCGCGTCTGGTGCGACCTGCATAACGTCGAGTCGTCGTTTTTCGAGTCGCTGGCACGGTCGTCGAAACCGCCGATGTCGTGGGTACACGCGCGGTTTGGGCGATTGAACGCGGATCTCGAGCGGCAATGGCTGCCGCGGTTCGACGGACGGTTGGTGTGCTCGAACGACGACGCGGCGCGAATCGCCGGCGGATCGGTGGTGCCGAATACGATCATGTGGCGGGATCTGCCGTCCGCGGCAAAAACGGCGTCGATTGTTTTTTCGGGCAACATGGAATATCACCCGAATCAGCAGGCGGTGCGTTGGTTTCACGATGCCATTTGGCCAGCCGTGCGGAAGACCGGCGTGAAATGGAGATTGGTGGGGATGAACGAACGGGCGATCCTGCCTATCGTGGCCGGCGACCCGAATATCGAGGTGACGGGCGCGGTGGAGGATGCGTTCGGTGAAATCGCGAAATCCAAGGTTGCGGTGGTTCCGTTGCTTGCCGGGAGCGGTACACGTGTAAAAATTTTGGAGGCTTGGGCGGCGGGAACGGCTGTGGTTTCCACGACCATCGGCGCGGAAGGACTCGACTGCGCGGGGACGATGCGGAGGGCCGATGCCGCGGACGAATTCGCACGGGAATTGGTGTGTTTGTTGGAGAACGATGGGCAGCGAGCGGCACTGGAGCAGGCGGGACGAGCGATGTACGAATCGAGCCACCATCATCAGGCGGCGTGGGCGGCGTTGGACGCGGCGAATATCCTCTAGAAAACTTTTCTCCCGAAGCGGGGTTAACCAACGAGGTCTATACTATAAGGAAGTTCATGCGATTCAGCATCGACGCGCACGCCATCGGACGGCACTTAACGGGAAACGAAGTTTATGTGCGGAGCCTCCTGGAAGGGTTTGCGGCGCTAGACAAAAAATCGGAATTTATCGCCTACACCTCGGTGCGGGGCGCGGAGGAGTATGTTCCCGCGCCGATCCGTACTTCACGGGTGAGCGAGAATCCGTTCGTCCGCCTGGGCGTTGACCTGTCGCGGCGTGTGCGTGAGGATAAACCGTCGCTGCTTCACGTGCAGTACACCGCGCCGCTGTTCTGCCCCGCGCCCGTGGTGGTGAGCATTCACGACGTGAGCTACCTGGAGCACCCGGAGTTTTTC
>VFZQ01000579.1 GCA_016871135.1 Acidobacteriota bacterium
CGGCTCGGGCGCGCGGCTGCGCATGTCCTGGCGGTCATTGTACGAGCCGGAAGAAAAATCGGCGGCCGATCTCTCCGCCCTCGCGCAGAGTGTGGCGGCACTGAAGGAGACACATGCAGTCCGCTAACGTCTCCGGGCGCTTCGAAAATAAGTGGCAGTCCGGGGCGATGGCGCTTTTCGCGCTCGCCGTTTCGTGTGTCGTCGCGGGATTGTTCTGGGACGGCGCGGCGGTGCGGGCAATCGCCGTCCATCTCGGATTGTGTGGCGTGCTCGGCGCGTGGTGGCGATGGATTGTGGAAGGCGGGCGCGACGCGCGGCTGCCTTCGATGCTGGTTGTCGCGACGGCGATAACCGGACCGTTCGGCGCGGCCGGAATGCTGGTCACCATGGTGCTCGGCGAAATCTTCTCTCGCACATCGATCACTTTTGAAGAGTGGTACGAATCGCTGTTTCCGACCGAAGAGACAAACGAAGGCCGCGGAATTCTGGGCTTGGTAAAAGGCATCAACGCCCTCGCCGACGGCCAGACGAACGTCCTTCCGCTCAACGACATTTTGAGCTTCGGTAGTTTCGCGCAAAAGCAGGCGGCTGTCACGCTGATCACCAAATACTACAAGCCGAGTTTCGCACCGGTGCTGAAGACAGCTCTGGCCGATGAATCAAACGCCATCCGCGTGCAGGCGGCGACCGCGATGGCCAAAATCGAAGCCGAGTTCCTGTCGAAGATGATGGCGCTGAGCCGTGAGGCCGACAAGCGCCCCGGCGATGCCGCCGCATTGCGCGCGCTGGCGGCGCACTACGACGACTATGCGTTCAGCGGCGTGCTCGATCCGAAACGCGAAGTGGAAACGCGTGGGCTGGCTGTCGAGACATATCGGAAACTGCTGGCGCTCGATGCCTCCGACGCCAACGCGCGCTCGGCGGTCGGCCGATTATTCGTCCGGCAGCGCAAGTACGAAGACGCCGCCGATTGGTACGCGCGTTATCCCGTCGCCGAATGGCCGGCCGCTGCCCGGCTGTGGCATATGGAGTCGCTGTTCGCACTGGGTCGATATGCCGAGTTGCGCGCGCTAGCCGTCGAGCCGTTGGCCGAAGGCGCCGTCGCGCCAAACGCCGCGCAGGCCGTGGCATTGTGGGGCGCCGTATGACGGCCGACGTGTGTCTGATTCTCGAAGGCACTTATCCCTACGTCACCGGAGGCGTGTCGAGTTGGACTCACGACATGATCCGCGCGCATCCGGAACTGACGTTTCATTTGATGACGTTCATGGCGCCGGGTGCGGACCTTCAGCCGCGTTACACGGTGCCGGAGAACGTAACAGGCCAATCGACTGTGTTTTTGCAGCAGATCCCGCAGGGAGGACGTTTCCAGAAACAGCATATGGCGATGTTGGAGGCGCTCGAAGATCCGCTGACAGCGCTGATGACCGGTGGCGGCGTCGACGATCTGCGCGCGGTGTTGAATGTGCTCGGCCCGCATCGCGAAGGCCTGGGTGAATCGGTGCTGCTGAACTCGCCCGCCGCCTGGGATCTACTGGTCCGCATGTACGAGCGGTGTCAGCCGGACTCGTCGTTCCTCGAGTATTTCTGGGGGTGGCGCGCGCTGGTGGGCGGGCTCTATTCGGTCCTGATGTGTGAGATGCCCGCCGCGCGCGTCTATCACACAGTCTGTACCGGCTACGCGGGATTGTTCGCCGCGCGCGCACGCATCGAAACGGGACGGCCCGTATTGTTGACCGAACACGGTATCTACACCAACGAACGCCGCATCGAGATCGCCATGGCCGACTGGCTGGAGGAGCGCCCCGCGGCCGAGATGTCGATCGAGCGCCGCGGCCCCGACATCCGAGATCTGTGGGTGGCGACGTTCCGCGCCGACTCGCGCGCCTGCTACGAAGCCTCGGCGAAGATCATCACGCTCTACGAAGGCAATCAATTCCTGCAAGTGGCCGACGGCGCTCCGCGCGACCGGCTGATGGTCATTCCCAACGGCATCGATCCGAATCACTTCGCCGGCATCGAGCGCGTGAAGAGCGCGCGGCCGACGATGGCGCTCATTGGCCGAGTCGTGCCGATCAAGGACATCAAGTGCTACATCCGCGCGGCGGCGATCGTCCGGGAACTGCTGCCCGATATCCATGCGCTGATCATGGGGCCGACCGATGAAGACCAGACCTACTACGCCGAGTGCGCCGAGATGGTGCGGTATCTCGGGCTGGAGAACACAATCGAATTCACGGGCCGCGTGAACTTGAAAGACTACATGGGCAAACTCGATGTTGTGGTGCTGACATCGATCAGCGAGGCGCAGCCGCTGGTGATCCTCGAAGCCGGCGTGTTCGGTATTCCGACCGTCGCCACCGACGTCGGCGCGTGCCGCGAAATGTTGCTCGGCGCTTCGACCGAAGATCCGCCGCTCGGGCCGGGCGGCGTGGTCACTCCTCTATCGAATCCATCGGCGACCGCGGCCGGCATCGTGCGCCTGCTCACCGATCCCGGCTTCTATGCGGCCTGCGGCGAGGCCGTAAAAAAGCGTCTTGAGCGTTATTACAACAAGGCCGATCTAGACCGCGCCTACGGCGAGATCTACGCCCACTATCGAGAGGCGGCGTAAGCGATGGCGGGCATCGGATTCGTACTCCGAAAACTCACGCAGCGCGACGATCTGCTTGGCGTGCTGGAGGGTTATGGCCATTCGGCGATGGCCGCCGCCGGACCGTGGCTGATCACCATCGTCTCGCTCACGTCGATCAACCTGTTGAGCGCCGACCGCGCCGATCCGAACGACGTTGCCGCGTTCCGCCTGATCACGATCTACAACTTCGGATTCTCGCTGGTCCTCGGCGGACCGATCACCCAGATCATCACACGTTATCTCAGCGATCTGATCTACCACAAAAACGTACGGCCCGCGCCCGGCATGCTGTTGGCCGCGCTGGCGTTGACGGGCGCAACGCAGATGCCGCTCATCGCGCTGTTCTACGGCACGGTTCTCCAAGCGCCTCCCGTGGTGAAGGCCGCCGCGATCGCACACTATTTTCTCGTCGCGATGTTGTGGATCGTCAGCGTCTTTCTTACCGCGCTCAAAGAACACAAGGTTGTCACCGGCGCATTCGCCGTGGGAATGAGCGTTGCGACGATTGCGTCGGTCGCGCTTGCAAGACCGTATGGAGCCGCGGGCATGTTGGCCGGCTTCACCGCCGGACTCAGCCTCATCTTCTTCCCGTTGGCGGCGCGCGTATTCGCCGAGTACCGCCACCGCGTCGAACGAAGCTGGGAGTTCCTCGGGCACTTCAAGAAATATTGGCCGCTGGCGATTTCCGGCTGTGCCTACAACGCCGCGATCTGGGTCGACAAGTGGATCATGTGGTTCGCGCCGGAGCGCGAAGCACTGCCGATCGGACTGATCTCCTATCCCGACTATGACTCGGCCATGTTCCTGGCCTATCTGTCGATCATCCCGTCGCTGGCGCTGTTTGTCCTGAGCATTGAGACCGAGTTCTTCGAACACTATCTGCGTTTCTACGGCGAGATTCAGCGCCACGCCACGCTTGACCGCATCCGCAAGAATCACTCGACGATTCTTGACTGCATCATGGAAAGCGCGAGAAATTTCCTGGTGCTGCAAGCGGGCTGTTCCGCCGCCGCGATCCTGTTCGCGCCGCAGGTGTTTGAGCTGCTGCATCTCAACGCCATCCAGTACGGCATGTTCCGCGTCGGCGTGATCGGCGCCGCGTTCCATGCAATGTTCTTGTTTCTTGGCATCATGCTGTCGTACTTCGAACTGAACCGTATTACTCTGCAACTGAACATCTTGTTCCTTGCCACCAACGCGGCCCTCACGTTTCTTTCAATGCGCGCCGGCTTGGCCTGGTATGGATTCGGCTATCTGGCCGCGGCCGTCGTCACGTTTGTAATCGGATTCCTGGTTCTGTCGCGCGAGTTGAACCGATTGCCCTACGTTATTTTCGTGCGCGCGAATCCCTCGGTCCGATGACGTGGATCGACACGCGCGGCAGCGGGCGGCGCGTGTCGTTGCGCTTTCCGTTGGGGCCGATCCAGAGCGTCGACAGCCCTTCGACCACAGG
>VFZQ01000580.1 GCA_016871135.1 Acidobacteriota bacterium
CTTCGGATCTTCGCCCATGCGGCACGTGCCGTGTTCGTGAATCGCCGAACCGAACGGATCGATCGAACCGCGCTCAAACGGAAGCATCTCGGCCTTCATGCCTTTGAACACACTCTCGGCCATATCGTACATCTCGGCGAGCATCTTCTTTTCATTGTCGCCAATCGAGTACTCGATGCGCGAGGTCGGCACGCCGTAACGGTCCTTCGGCGTGCCCTCGACCGTGACGCGATTGTGCTTGTACGGCAGCACTTCTCCGTAGGGATGCATCGCCACCAGCGCGGGGAATCGCTGCTTGATCGCTTTCTTGAAATCGAGGCCGAAACCGTCTATCTTCTTTGCCCACGATGCGACGCCAGGCTGCGCGCCGGTGTTCCAGAACTGCGAGCCGAAGCCGCGCAGGTAATCGCGCTTGCGGCCGTCGCGCGCGTTGTATCGCGGCAGATAGATATGTTCGCCGCCGATGCCGTCGTCGTTGAGCGGCTTGGTCCCCATCAACTCCGGCACGAAACCATACATGTGAAAGCGCACCTGCTCGGTCAAATAATTGCCGATGACGCCGGACGAATTGCCGATCTTCGAGTTGAGTAGAATGCGCGTGGAATCGACACAGCTCGCGCCCAGTACGATGCGCTTGCCATACACGATTCGCTCGGCCTTCGTGTAGCGGTCGAAATAGCGGACACCCTTCGCCTTCCCATCTTCGCCAAGCAGAATGTGCGCCACCACGGCGTTATCGACGATCTGGAGCCGGCCTGTTTTCTCGGCGGGATCGACCAGATAATCGGTCGCGTTGAAGAATGCCGAGACGTCGCACCCGCGTCCGCACGCGCCGCAGAAGTGGCACGGATTGTAATTCTTGTACGGCTTGGTAATCACCGCGCGGCGTTGATTGACGACCTTGATTCCCAGCGCTTCCGCGGACTTCTTCATGAACCGCTCGCCACAGCGAAACGCCGGTGGCGGTAAATGAAACTGGCTGCCGGGCAGCGAGTCGGTATCGTCGTTGCCGCCGCACACACCGATTTGTTGATCGACCTTGTCGTAGTAAGGCTTGATGTCCTTGTAGCGAATCGGCCACGGAATTTCCCAGCCGTCGCGCGCGGGACCTTCGAAGTCGAGATCGGAGTAGCGCAGCGAAACACGCCCCCAGATGTTGGTTTTTCCCCCGCGGCCCCACACGCGAATGAGATCGAATCGATTCGGCTCTTTCCACGAGTACGGCTGCTCCTTCACATCGAGCTGAATCTTGGGCGGTTGCATACCGCGCTCGATGCGCTCGCGCCACTGCCACGGCTTGACGTGCGTCCAAAAATCCTCGCGGCGGAAGCGCGTGCCGGCATCAAGCATCAGCACCTTCGTGCCGTGATTAACGGCGAGATTCCATGCGGCCATGCCGCCGGCGGCGCCGCTGCCGATGACGATCACATCGTGAACTTCGGGGCTCGATTGCGTGTACATGGTTTAGGCGTGCTCCTTGTGCGTGCAGCCGTGATACTCGCGCAGAAATGTGTTTGCGTTCCAGCCGAGTTCGACGTGCAGACCCTCGCGCGTGCCGTAGTAGCCCTCGATGGTCAGGTCTTTGAACGTCGTAAAAACGCGCTTGGGCTCGCCGGTCGATTTGTGCCAGGCGGCGAGATCGAGGCCGTTCTTTCGGACCCACGCCAGATCCCGGCGGAGGCGCTCACCGAGCCGCTTGTTGGCGTGCGCCTGCCAGTCGATGTAATAGTGCGCGCCCGCGGCCGCGGCGCCCGGAGTATCCGAGGGCGGAATAAAAGCGTCGACGATCTTCGCCAACAGATCCATTTCAGCGGGCTTGAAGAAACGGGCGGTTTTCTTGACGGGGAGTTCGTCGGCGGCGCCGTGATGCTCCTGTGCGGTAACGGCGATTGCCGCACCGATCTGGATGAGTTCGCGTCGAGTGTTCATCGGAATCATCTGATTGTATCGTGCAAGTTCCCCCTGTATCGTTGACCTATTGAATGCCGGGAGAATACGACGTCGTCTCAAAGGTGCTGCTGCTGGAATCGACCGGTCTGGTCGCACGGACTTTGTTCGGCGGGGAAGTAGCGGAATGGTTAAGCGCGGAGCTGCCGAACGTTCGAAACCCGCGCGCCGACGCGGTGGTGCGCAGAGTCGACGGGCAGATCGCCCACGTCGAACTGCAAGCGAAAAACGATCCCGAAATGGCTGAGCGGATGTTCGACTACAATGACGCGTTGCGCCGGCGATTCAAACGAGATGTTCCGCAGACTGTCCTGTATCTTGGGCCGGAGCAACTAAGGATGCCGCATCGGATCATCGAGCCAAGACTCCACTACGAGTATCGACTAATCGACATTCGAGAATTCAGCGGTGAAGATCTGATCGCGAGCGCGGATATCGCGGACAATCTGCTGGCGGTGCTAACCGACGCCGGCCGTGACAAAGTGATCCGCCGGGTCCTTGAGCGAATCGAGGCGGCCCAGCGGCCCGTTCAGGAACAGGCCGCGCAGGCGTTCATGATACTCTCGAAACTAAGAGGTCACACGGGGGAATTTTCGAAGGAGATACCAATGCTCGATATCAAAGAGTTGTTGCGAGATGACGAGATGGTGTTGGAGATTGCGGCGGAGCGGGCCGCCAAGACGCTTGCGCGCCAATTGGAACGGCGATTCGGTCCCAATCCCGATTGGGTAGCAGACCGCTTGGCGTCGGCGACCGAAGAACAACTCACGCGATGGGAAGATCGCTTTGCAACGGCAACCTCCCGCGCCGAAGTCTTCCTCGACTAACCCGCCAACGACCGCGCCGCTTCCAGCGCCGCGTCATAGTTCGGGTGATTGCCGACCTCGCCGACATACTCCACGTGGCGAATGACATTCGCCGAGTCGATCACAAAGATCGCGCGCGCTTCAATCCGCAGGTCTTCGATCATCGTGCCGTAGGCAGCGCCGAAGTTCCCTGTGCGGTGGTCGGACAGCATGACGAGGTTGTCCACGCCCATCGCGCCGCACCAACGCTTCATCGCAAACGGCAGGTCCATCGAAATCGTGTAGATTTTCACGTTCGGAAGCTTCGTCGCTTCCTCATTGAACTTCTTGGTTTGCAGGTCGCAAACGGGCGTATCGAGCGACGGAACGACGCTGAAGACGCGAACGCCATCGCCGGTGTCGGCAAGCGTTACGGTCTTGAGTCCAGTGTCGACGGTCTCGAAATTCGGAGCGGCGTCCCCAACTTTCAATTCGGGACCAACAAGATTCTTCGGGTTTCCACGGAGCGTGATAGCGGCTGTTCGGATCATGAGACCCTATGATAACAGCCCGCGGCTATCGCGCAAAACGGAGCGATTGCATCATCTGCTGATACTCCGGCTCGGCAACTCGCCAACGGCTCTCCGGAGCGACGAATATCGCGTAGAACAAGCCCTGTCTGTGCATGACCGTGAGGACGAGAATATTTTCGCGTTCGCCTTTTCGCAGCTAGGAGGCATTGGTCATCGGCGTGATCCGGCCATTCAGCCCATCGACGCGAACGCCTTGCGGCGAACCCGCACTGCGCAACTCCTGCTGGCCTTGCTGCAGCGCCTTGATCAATTCGTCGCTGGCCTGATTGATGTCGTTCGATTGCGGCCTGCCGAAACTGATGAGCACACCGTGGCCGATGTCGTCCTGCCCATTGGGGCCGCACACGGCGCCGTCTCGGGCCAGCAGCGTCGCCGATACATTGTCCTGCTGCGTCTTGGCGGACCAGTCGTCCGGGTAGACCATCGCATACAGGGGCGTTTGATGCGCGCGGAATCCCTGCGGTGCATTGACAGTCACAGGCGGGCCCTGTACTGGCGCGGCTTGCCCGCCCTGTTGAGGTTTCGGCGGAGGGGGCAACTTCTTGATGGCGTCGCGCGCGGTGACGAGTTCGGGCGGTATCGCCGCGGAGTCATAGGATTTCCGCGGATAGAACTTCATGTCGCCTTCGATGTTCTTGATCACGGCTGTCCAAATTAGCGCGGAGTGAGCGGGAGCGGAGTTGAAGGTAAAGGAGTTACCGCTTGGTCCGAGTTGGCGAGAAGGTGAGGTTGGGG
>VFZQ01000581.1 GCA_016871135.1 Acidobacteriota bacterium
ATCGCCCTGGAACATCAACGACTTCGGCGCGCCGGGTTGATTGCCGCACTCTACCGTCGCCGGCATCATGCCGTGCAGCATCTGCGCCAGCGCTTTTTCGGCGCCCAGCACGCGGCGGTTCTTTATGAACCGGTCGTTGACTTTGCCGAGCGCGTCGATGCCGACGCGCATCGAATACATTACGCCCAGGCTTAGCATACTCACGAGCGAAATCGAGATCAGCAGTTCCAGCAGCGTGACGCCGCGTTCGTGTTTCATCGAGGCGCTCCGTACTGCTCGTCGGGGAACAGATCGCGTTTACGAAATGCTTCGAGCAGGAAGGTTTTCGCTTGCCCGCTCTGATCGAAACGCACTTCGAGTTCGATGCGTTCGAGAACCGGCTGGCCGGCGCCTGCGTTCGGCGCCGCCTCGAAGATCGACGCCCGCGCGCGCCACGCCGCGTCAAGCCCCGACGACTGCGACGGATCGAACCGGCCTTCGATCACCGCGTTCTGTGGAAATCGCGTCACAAGCAGCAACTCGTCCATCTTGTGCCGGGCCATCAGCGCCGCGCGGTCGTAGTTGGTCAACCGCGCCGCATTGCGCAGCGAAGTCGTCAGATTCGAAAGCAACGCAACGACGGCGACGACCATGATGAGCGTCGCGACCATCACTTCGAGCAGTGAAAATCCACGTTCCCGTTTCACGGCATAACCTCGGCGACTTGCGCGACACCCGTGATTGGATCGATCGACACCAATCGGCGCGTGTTCTTGCGGTTCTTCAGCTCGATGCCAATGCGCGGCACGGTGCCGCCGGGATGAATGAGGAAGTGGCGTGGAAGGTTTTCGTTGAGATTTGGAATCACGGGAAGCACGCGCTCGATTGTGACGCCCTCCGGCATCGTGACCTCGCGCGCATACCCGGGCGCGACCGTTGCGAAAAGGATGCGATTGTTGCCGCGCTCGATGCGCATTTCGACCGGCATCTGCCAGCGTTCGGCGCGGTTCAACGCCGAGTTCATGCCGCTGACGATGAGGTCACTGGCCGACCGCAGGCGGAGTGTTTCAACGCCGGAGGCGATTGACGGAAATGCGACGCCGACCATGACGGCGATGATTGTGATGACGATGAGCATCTCCATCAGGGTGATGCCGGATTGTGAGCTGCGGGCTGCGTGCTTCACTTCACGTCCTCCGCATTGCCCTCGCCACCCGGCTTTCGATCCGCGCCGAGGCTCACAATTCGAACTTGACCTTCGAAAGAATAAACGTACGGAGTGCCCCAAGGATCCGTCGGAATATCTTGCGGCAGATACGGCCCGCGCCAACCTTTCACCCTCTCGGGTGCAACTCGCAGCCCCTGTAAAGTGGGCGGATACGTCTTCGTGTCCGCGAGATACGCCGCAAGTGCTTGGTGAAACGACTTGATTTGTTGCCGCGCTGCCGTTCGCTTCGCCTGGTGGCGCGCGGAAGGCGGGTGCCACGACACCGCCCACGCAAGAGCGAGTAGCGTCATCGCGACAAGTATCAGCCCACCGTTCACTTCGACTTCCAACTCACAATGTCCTCGGCAATGCCCGTGCCACCGGGTTGCCCATCGGCGCCGAGGCTGACAATATCCGGCTCATCGCCATGCTCGCCCGGGAACTTGTAAACGTAGGCGCGGCCCCAAGGGTCGGTCGGAATTTCCTGTGGCAAATATGGCCCCTGCCACCCATTCAACCCTTCCGGCTTGGTCCGCAGCGCCGCCAGGCCCTGTTCCGTAGTCGGATACAAACTCGTATCGAGTTTGTATGCGCCGAGCGCCGTGTTGAAACTGTTGATCTGTTGGCGCGCGGCGGTCTGCTTGGCGGCGTCGGCGCGTTGCAACACGCGCGGTCCGACCACCGCCGCAAAGACGGCGATGATCGTCACGACCACCAGCATTTCGATAAGCGTGAGACCAGCCTGCGATCGGCGGCGGCGTTGTGAGATGGGACGAATCATAGATCTCTCCATTAGACTGCGACTTCGTTGATCGACGAAATCGCCAACAACAAACTGATGACCAGCGCGCCGATGATGACGCCCATGATCAGAATAATCAACGGCTCGAACAGCGATGTGAAGCGGCGGATGGCGGCCTTGGTATCGGCCTCGTAGACATCGGCCATGCGCAAAAACATGGTGTCAAGTTTGCCCGTCTCCTCGCCCACGCTGAGCAAGTGCGCGGCCAGCGGCGGGAACATGTTCGTTTTGCGAAGCGGCGTCGAGATGCCTTCGCCGCGCTTGACGCCCATCGACACCGCTTCCAACGCGCCCGCCATTCGGCGGTTATTCAGAATGGCGCCTGCGATTCCCAGCGACTGCACCAGGGGCACCGAATTGGCGATGAGAGTGCCCATCGCGCGCGCGAACCGCGCCGTCTCGGCCTTACGCAGCGCATCGCCCAACAACGGGATCTTCAGCCGGAAGCCATCCCACCACAGGCGGCCATCGCGCGTGCGGATATAGGCTTGAAACGCGACCGCGCCCACGATCAAAGCGCCGATCACAAATGGCCCGTATGTCTGCGTTGCGTGGCTGGCTTCGATCATCATTTTGGTCGGCAGCGGCATCGGAATATTGCCCTGCTCGAACACCTGCGCAAACCGCGGCACGACGAAGTTCATCAGCACGAATACCGACCCAACACCGACCAGCGACAACAACGCCGGATACACCATCGAGCTGATGATGTAGCTCCGCAACTCATCGCGCGTTTTCTCAAACTCCGCCAACCGTTCGAAGATGATGCCCAGCGAGCCCGATGCCTCGCCCGCGCGCACCATGTTGACGTACAGATCGCCGAAATACTCCGGGTGGGTGGCTAGCGAATCGGCCAGCGTACGGCCGCCCTTCAGCACGCGCAGCACGTCGAGAACTACCATGCGGAACTGCGGCTTTTCGGTAAGCTCGGTGGAGATCTGCAGCGCGCGGTCGACTGGAATGCCCGAGTTCAACAGCGTCGTCAGCTCGGTCGTGAAGAACAACACGTCCTTCTTCCGCGATCCGCCGAAATCGGGCATCTTCAGCTCGAGGCCCTTCTGCGCTTCGAGGCCGACATATACCGGCGTCAGCCCCTGTTTCCGCAGCTCCCGCGCGATTTCCTTGTCGTTCTCGCCGTTCAGCGTGCCGGTGCGAACCTTGCCTTCCGGCGTTACGGCTTTGAAGAAGAACGCGGAGGCCATGGGTTAAAACTCCTGCGTAACGCGGAGCACTTCTTCCGGCGTTGTGACGCCCGCGGCCACTTTGTCCCAGCCGTCTTCGCGCAGCGTACGCATGCCGTGCCGCCGCGCGCATTCGGTCAGGATACTCGCGTCTTCGTTGCGCGTGATCAACCGCCGCAGCTCTTCATTCATCTCCAGCAGTTCGAAAATACCGACGCGCCCGGTGTAGCCTGAACCGAAACAGTGCGCGCAGCCCGCGCCGCGCCATGTGTCGATTTCGATTCCCTCCGGCCGCAGCCGTTTCGGCCCTGGCGTCTTGCAGTGCGGACAAATCTTGCGCACCAGCCGCTGCGCCAAAATACTCACTACCGACGACGAGATCAGATAGTTCTCAACGCCCATGTCGGTCAACCGCGTGATCGCGCTCGGTGCGTCATTCGTGTGCAGCGTCGAAAACACAAAGTGCCCCGTCAGCGCCGATCGAATCGCGACATCGGCCGTCTCGCGGTCACGCACCTCGCCGACCATGATGACATCGGGATCCTGACGCACGATATGCCGCAGCCCCGAGGCAAACGTCAGCCCAATCTGCGGATTCACGTGAATCTGGTTGATCCCGTCCATCTGATATTCCACCGGGTCTTCGATGGTGATGATCTTTCGTTCCACGCCGTTGATGCGCTTCAACGCCGAATACAACGTCGTCGATTTCCCTGATCCCGTCGGCCCCGTAACAAACATGATGCCGTGCGGAAGCTGCGTGTAGAATTCCATGCGGTCGAGCATGTGGCCCGTGAATCCGAGCCTGCGCAGGTCGTAAAACTGTTCGCCCGCCGAACGGTCGAGGAGACGCATAACGACCGATTCGCCATACAAGGTTGGCAGCGTCG
>VFZQ01000582.1 GCA_016871135.1 Acidobacteriota bacterium
AGAATGCGAATGATCATGAGTTAGAGTTCAACCAAAATTTTGCTGATGGATGCCGGAGCGGCGTACCAATCCTGCAGCGCCTGCGGTACGCCGTCGAGCGAGACGATCTTCGACACCATTTCGTCGAGCGGAAAATCGCCCTTCGACAACATAGCGATCACGCCTTCGAAGTCCTCCGGAAGCGCATTGCGCGAGCCGACGATATCGAGCTCTTTCTGCACGAACAGCCGTGAGTCGTAACGCACTTCGTCTTTCGCGTAGCCGATGTAGACAACGCGCCCCGTGAAAGCGACGATCTCGACCGCGAGCCGAAACGTCTCCGGCGTGCCGATCGCTTCGATCACCACATCGGGCCCGTGGCCGCTGGTCAACTTCTGCAACCGCTCATTCAGAAGTTGATGTTTCGAATTTACGCCCGTCTTGGCGCCGGCGCGCAGCGCGAGATCGAGCTTGCGGTCGTCGACATCTACGGCGATAACACTGGCGCCTTGATGCGCCGCCGCACCTATCGCGCCGAGCCCCACAGCGCCGCAGCCCAGCACCAGCACCGTGTCGGACGCCGTCACCCGCCCACGCCGAACCGCGTGATAGCCGACCGTCAACGGTTCGACGAGCGCCAGTTCGCGTAGCGATAGATTCTCCGCCACAATCAGCCGCCCGTATGGAACGGCGATAAACTCAGTCATCGCCCCATCGCGCTGCACGCCAAGCGTCTGATTGTTCTTACACGCATTCGGCCGGCCGCGCTTGCAGGACGCGCACTCGCCGCAATTGGAATACGGCGATAGCGTCACCGACATGCCCGGCTGAAACCTCGAAGGAACATCCGCGCCAACGGCTTCAATCGTCGCCGACACTTCGTGCCCCGGAATCCGCGGATACGAAACCAGCGGATTCTTTCCGCGATAACTGCTCAAATCGGACCCGCACATACCAACGTAGCGGACGCGAAGTAGAACGCTCCCCGGCCCGCAAACGGCCGCTGCGGTTTCCCCAACAACGGCATCAAGCGGTTTCTGAATATAGACGGCGCGCATTCGGGTGTCTTTCGATTCTAATGCAACCGGAGCCGGATGACGTACAATTGCGAAACATGTCTTCTTCGCCGAATCGCTGGCTGCTCGCCGGCGCCGCTGTCTTAATGCAGGTCTGTTTAGGAATCATCTATGCGTGGAGCGTCTTCCGCGCGCCGCTCGAACAGCACTACGGTTGGTCGAAAACCGAATCGATCGCGCCCTACCGCTGGTCGATTCTGTTCTTCACACTCGCGATGATCGTCGCCGGTTTCTGGCAGGACAAGAAAGGCCCTCGTCTTGTCGGTAGCGTTGGCGGCGTGTTGCTCGCCGCCGGTTGCCTGCTCGCCGCGTTCATCGGCAACACACCGATGGGCCTCAACATCGCATACGGTGTCGTCGCCGGACTCGGCGTCGGCTTTGCCTACGTCACGCCGATCGCGACCTGCGTGAAGTGGTTCCCGGACAAACGCGGAATGGTCGTCGGTATGGCCGTGATGGGCTTCGGCATCGGCTCGCTGATCTTCGCGCCGCTCCTTGAAGCGCTGCTCGGCAAGGACCCCGCTCGCTACGCCGAAACGTTACCAAATACATTTTTGCTTCTCGCGGCGATCTTCCTGGTCGTCGTCACCGGCTGCGCGCAGTTGTACAAAGTCCCTCCCGCCGGCTGGAAGCCCGACGGCTGGACACCGCCCGTTTCCGCGGCCGGCGCCGCGGCGGAATGGACGCCGCGCGAGATGCTCCGCTCGCCGTCATTCTGGGTGCTTTGGGTCGTCTACTTCCTCGGCAGTTCGGTGGGACTCACCGCGATCGGCGAGTCGTCGCCGCTTGTGCGTGAGTTAGCCGGAACGGCCGCGGTGATGTCGGGTGGCGTTGCCCTCGGCGTGATGTCGCTCTTCAACGGCGTCGGTCGCTTGGCCTGGGGCGCGGCCTCCGACAAGATCGGCAAACAAAAGGTGGTCTACGCCATGTTCGCGATTTCGATCGCCACGTGCGCGCTGCTGTTGCCCGCGACCCGCGACTTCTGGCGCGTGCTCGCTGGCATCTGTCTCGTCGGATTCTGTTACGGCGGCCATCTCGCGTTGATGCCGTCTCTGTGCGCGGAGTACTTCGGATCAAAAAACATCGGCGCAAACTACGGCATCTTGTTCACAGCATGGGGCGCTGCCGGTTTCACCATTCCTCGCTACATCGCCGCGATCCTCGAAGAGCAGAAAAAGGCAGGCGCGGTCGCCGAAGGCTACAACCAGATGTTCTACACACTCGCCGTCATCGCGGCCGTCGGACTCGTGGCCGGATATTTTCTGAAGAAGCCCGTGAGAACTTGACCGCGCCGTGCGCGCTTGTAGGGTTATGGACATGCTCTCCAAAATCTGCTGGACCCTACTGGCGCTCGAATCGGCATGGGTGCTATTGGTCATCTCGAAGTTCTTTCCGAAAACGCCAGAGGCGGGCCTCTTTTCGCCCGACCATGTCATGGCTCTGATGATGTTTGGCGGTGTAGCACTGGGCATCGGCCTACTCGCGTTTCTCTACCTCGGCGGCGTGGCGCTGTGGTTTCACTTCAAGCATTCGGGGTTCGCGTTAGCGGTGCTTACCCTTCCGTTGGCGCTCATGCTAAGCCCTTCAAAGTAACGGCCATGCTGCGCATTGTCTTTTGGATCCTCTTCGCCCTCGAAATCGCCGTGCCGCTCTTCGCCGCCGTCGCCGGCGTGATCGGCGTTCTGACGGGCCAAACACTGAACAGCATGATGCTGCTGATCGTCCCCGCCGGCGCGGTGACGCTTCTTCTCGCCCTCATCGGCGTCTGGTTCTATTTCACCAATTCGAAGTTCGCGCTCGCGGTGTTGTGCCTCCCGTTCCTTCTGGTTCCGTTCCTGCTCGTGATGAATCTCCTCGGCGATAGCTCCGAGCAGGCGGATCGAATCGGCAATTTGGATTTCAAGCAACCCGGCAAGCGGCGTCTCGCCAACGCGATCGCCGCCAATGATCTTACGGCGGTAAAGGCCTCGATTGCGGACGCGGGCGACTTGAAGATCCCAGGCGAGCGCAGCCTCCCAATTCTGTTGTTCGCGCTTCGGAGCGCTCCCGGCAAGAAGCCGAATCCGGCGATCATCGCCGCACTCCTCGAAGCCGGCGCGGACCCGAATGGCGCCTGCCCATATACCGAGCCCGTTCTGGATCAAGAGGAAGGTCTCGACTCGATAAAACAAGTAATCAAGAACGTGGGAAGACCCATTAGCAGTTGCGCGGCGGGAACTCTCCCTCTCGACGAGACAACTGACTTCGAGATCGTCGAACTCCTGGTCAAGCACGGTGCCGATCCAAACAAAAAGGGCCGCTACGCCCCAGTTTGGTTCAACGCGTTCGGCGATTACTACACCAGCGTGCCCAACGGCGACAAAATTTTCGATCTCTACCGCGCCAACGGTTTACGTCTGGAAGGCGTCAATTCTCGCGGCCAGGGTCCCATCGCGGCAGCCGCCTTTGGACGTGACTGGCATTCGTTGCGCGTCATTCTCGAAAGCGGCGCCGACCCGAACGGCGTGATGATCGTGTCCAAGACCCTAAGCGAACATCTTCGCGAGGCCGCCCGCATGGCGAGCTCGTACGGCAGGGTACCGGAAGATCTCGATGCCTCGATCCGCATCGTCAACAGCCGCTGATTAGAGCGACCGCAAGTACGCCACACTCTTCCGCAAGCTCTCGATCGGATCGCCCGGCGTCGAATCCTGCTCGATGAAATAGTAGTCCGCCTTCGCCGCGGCCAATATCTTCTTCCAATCGAGAGTGCCGAAGCCAACTTCCTTGAACGCCGTCGGCGGCATCGAAAACTCGCTCCCCTTCTTCGGAGCGTTTGCCGCGACATCCTTCAAATGCAACGATCCCGTCCGCCCGCGCCACTTCTTCAACAGCGCCGCCGGATCGTCGCCGCCGATCGCCGCCCAGAAACAATCGAGCTCCAACTTCGCGCGCTTGTCCAACTGCTTATGCAGTTTGTCGATAAAGCGCTCGCCCGGCTCGCCTTCGAATTCCCACGCA
>VFZQ01000583.1 GCA_016871135.1 Acidobacteriota bacterium
TTCTACAAACCTTTAGCCCGCTTGTCGAAATGGCCTCGATCGACGAAGCCTATCTCGACATGACGGGTACCGAGCGGTTGCACGGCCCGCCGCTCGCCGCCGCGCACAAGCTGCACGAAGCCATTAAAAACAAGACGAAGCTGAACAACTCCATCTCGGCGTCGACATCCCGGCTCGTGTCGAAGGTCGGCTCCGATCAAGCCAAACCGAACGGCGTGTTGTGGATTCCACCCGGCGCCGAAGCCGCATTTCTCGCGCCACTCGATGTGCGAAAGATTCCCGGTGTTGGCAAAGTGGCCGAAAAGAACTTGCACGAGCTCGGCATCTACACAGTCGGCGATCTGGCCAAACTCGACGATCGCTTTCTCGAACAGCGCTTCGGCAAATGGGGACTGGCCCTGGCCGGCAAATCACGCGGCGCCGACGCCGGCGCGTGGTTCGACGGCGAAATCGGCGGCGACGACGCGCCCAAATCGATCAGTCACGAACACACCTTCGACACCGACACCAAGGACACGGTCCAATTGGAATCGACGCTCGCGCACCTCGCCGAAAAAGTCGGCCGCCGCCTGCGTGAGCACCGCCTCCACGCCCGCACCGTGCAGCTCAAATTTCGCTACAGCGACTTCTCCACCTTCACACGCGCGCAGTCGCTCGATCACGCCACCCAACTCGACACCGAAATTTTTCAAACCGTGCGCGCGCTGTTTCAGCGCAACTGGAACAGCACTCCGATTCGTCTGATCGGCGTTCATTGCTCGGGCTTCGAAGACACCGAAGGTCAGCTCAGCTTGCTCGATGGGGATCGCAACGAGAAGCTGAAAAAGGTGTTCTCCGCCGCCGACGCGCTGCGCGACAGGTTCGGCGACAAGACCATCAACCTCGGCGGTGCACTCAAAGGGCGCTTCACCGAGCGCGTCCACGAGGCCATGCCGGAATCGAAAAAATCGGAATGAAGCCGCGGTTGCTAATACTCGCCGCGGCGCTTCTCTACTCAACCGGCGGCGCGGCCATCAAGGCGATCTCGCTCACGAGTTGGCAAGTCGCGTCGCTGCGATCCCTCATCGCGGCGATCGCGATTTTGTTGCTCGTGCCGGAGTCACGCCGAGGCTGGACGCCGATGGTCTGGATGATCTCGCTCTCGCACGCATTGACGCTGGTTTTGTTCGTACTTGCCAACAAGCTGACGACATCGGCCAATGCGATCTTCATGCAGGCCACGGCGCCGTTCTACCTGCTCGCCATCGGTCCGCTGCTGTTGAAGGAGCCGAACACGAGACGCGACTATTTACTCGGTGGCGCAGTCGGATTCGGCATGCTGCTTTTCTTCTTCGACGCGCC
The DNA here is from genome assembly GCA_016871135.1 of Acidobacteriota bacterium. Lineage (GTDB taxonomy): Bacteria > Acidobacteriota > Terriglobia > Bryobacterales > Bryobacteraceae. The sequence goes on from VFZQ01000583.1 coordinate 1,342, forward strand.
GGTGACGACAACGCTCGCTCCCAATCCGGCGCTTGGCAACGCGCTGGCGGCAATCACCGGACTCACCTGGGCGCTCACGATCACCGGCCTACGCAAGCTCGGCAAACAGCCGGGCACAAACAATCTCTCCGTCGTCGCGACCGGCAATCTCACGGCCTTCGCGCTAGCCGCGCCATTCGCGTTTCCGATCGCCGCGATCGGCGCGGTCGACATCACGGCGCTTGTCTACCTCGGCGTCTTTCAAATCGGCCTCGCCTACGTCTGCCTCACGCGCGGCGTGCGTGATGTACCGGCGTTCGAAACGTCGGCGCTGATTCTGCTCGAACCCGCGATGAATCCGGTGTGGACCTATGTCCTCCACGGCGAAACGCCAGGCGCGCTGTCGCTTTGCGCCGGCGCGATCATCATCGGCGCAACGCTTGCGCATACGTGGGCGAGCCGTGGAAAAAGTTAAACCCCAGCGGGGCTCGAATCCGCTGGGGTTCTGTAGTGAAGACTTTCTTCGGAGATTGTTAATGATTCGCTAGGCGCCTCCGTCGAAGAAGTGCGATACCGATAAAGCCGGCGCCCAACAGCGCGAACGACGCGGGTTCCGGAGTCTGGTCCTCCGTAACGTACGTCACATCAAACTGCACCGTGTTATATCCAGATGGATTCAAGAAACTCACCAGGGCCATGATCTCGTCCCCAGCGACCATCGCGCCAAAACCAGGTTGAACGAAACGAATCTCATTGCCGATGATCGTGGAGTTGTAGTGGGCTGCGTCCGTCAGATTGCGCCAATAGTTCGGATTCACCGGCAGGGGCGCAAGCGAAACGCCGCCGAGGGCCGTCTGGGCCGTCGCTTGCACGCGAACTTCCAGCAGCAAGTCCGGTCCCATCCAAAACGTGCTGCCCGAGTTGGTAACCCCAGGAATGCCCCATGTCGCGATCGGGCCGAAAGGACCGATCAACCACTGATTACCAAACGGATCAGTGCCGGTCGTTACGGGCGACACAGTGCCGGTCGCACTGAACGTAACACTGCCGGCTGCCATCGAAGTAATTGCCATCAGTAGTGTGTAGATCGCCTTCATACCCATTGATGCGCACCACTTCAAAAAACGGGGTCACGATTTTTTGTTACGCTACATCTCCATGAGATCCGCACTCTTGATCGCGTCCTGCACCATCGCCTTGGCCGCCGAATGGAAGGCCGGAATCGGCCGCGTCGAAATCACTCCCGACAAGCCGATCTTTCTCTCCGGCTACGCATCGCGAAAGAAACCCTCCGAAGGCGTGCGCCAAAAACTATGGGCCAAAGCCGTCGCCCTGCAAGACAAATCCGGCAACCGCGTTGTCATCGTCGGCACCGATCTCATTGGCCTCTCGCGGCCCATCTCGGAGCGTATCGGCGCCGAAGCCGCCAAGAAGTATGGACTCAAACGCTCGCAGTTGATGCTCAACTCCTCGCACACACACAGCGGCCCCGCCGTGCGCGACAACCTCGACACAATGTTCGACCTCACGCTGCAACAGCGCCAAACCATCGTCGATTACAGCAACAACCTCGTCGATAAACTCGTCACCGTCATCGGCGCCGCGCTCGGCGACCTGCAACCCGCCGACATTGCGCTCGGCCACGGCGCGGGCACATTCGCCATCAACCGCCGCCAGATCAACGCGAAGGGCGTCTCGATCGGCCACAATCCGAAAGGCCCCGTCGATCACGACGTCCCCGTCTTCCGCATCACCTCGCCCGACGGCAAACTGCGCGGCGTCATTTTCGGATACGCCTGCCACAACACGACGCTCGGCGGCGATCTCTATCTCCTCAACGGCGACTACGCCGGCTACGCCCAGCAATACTTCGAAGAAGCCAATCCCGGCTCGACGGCGCTGTTTCTCCTACTGTGCGGCGGCGACGCCAACCCCGCCCCGCGCGGTAAATACGAGCACGCCGAAGCCCACGGCCGCAGCCTCTCCAACGAACTCGGCCGCGTGTTGAAAAGCACGATGAAACCGGTCACCGGCAAGATTCGCTCGGCGTGGCAAACGGTCGATCTCGCCTTCGCGCCGCACACACGCGCGCAGTTTGAAGCGGAACTGAAAGACTCCAGTTGGTACAAACAGCGCCGCGCCGAAGCTATGCTCCGTGCCTATGATGCCCGCAAGCCGGTGACGACGATCGCCTATCCCGTGCAAGCGCTGCGCTTCGGAAGCGCGGCGACGATCGTCGCGCTCGGCGGCGAAGTCGTGGTCGACTACGACCTCCGCATCAAGAAAGAATTCGCCGGCGAAGATACGATCGTCGCCGGCTATTCGAATGACGTAATGGGTTACATCGCGTCGAAGCGTGTGTTGCAGGAAGGCGGCTACGAAGCCGTCGATAGCCACATCTACTACGGCAACCCGGGCCCGTTCACCGAGGAGGTGGAAGAGACGATCATCTCCACGGTGAAACGGGTCCTGAAACAGGTTGGGCGGTCGAAGTAGTTAAATCCCGGTGGTGCGGACGCAACGGGGCGCGGCGTCAGGGCGCCTGCCGCATCACGATGCCCTCAAACTCGCCTCCGTTAAAGGTGGCTTGGAAAGGAGCTACTAAACCAACAGGAGACACATTGAGGTTGTCCCCTACGGTGAGACAAAAGTTTAGAGACAGTTGGCGGCCCCTGCAAAAAAGCAGTGGACAGCTAGTTTTAGTTTTAGCAGAATCGCAGTAGTCGA
>VFZQ01000584.1 GCA_016871135.1 Acidobacteriota bacterium
GGCGCCGATCGTGGCAGAAAGGCCACGCGCCTGGAAGAGATTTTTCTCAATGAGGACGCCGCCGAACTCCGCTATCTGATGAACCGCTCGCGGCGCACCGGTGTCGCCGGACGTCAACTCGATCTCTCGCACGGCCGAAAGACCTTGCACCTCTCCGTCACCGTCGCGCCCATCGACGAACGCGCGACAACCGGTTTCGTCATCGTGCTCGAAGACACCTCCGAACTGCTGCGCGCCCAGAAATCCGCCGCCTGGCACGAGGTCGCGCGCCGCATCGCGCATGAGATCAAAAATCCGCTCACGCCTATCTCGCTCGGCGCCGAGCGCATCGCGCGCCAACTCGAAAAGTCGTCCACGACGCCCGAGTTCGCCCGCATCGTCCGCGACTGCACTCGTATCATTCAGGAAGAAGTGCAAAGCGTGAAGACGCTGGTCGACGAGTTCGCGCAGTTCGCCCGCTTCCCCGCTGCACAGCCCGCGCCGTCGGACTTGAACGAAGTCATCGAATCCGCGCTCGCCGTCTTCTCCGGCCGCCTCGAAGGCATCACGATATACAAGGCCTTGGCGCCCGACCTGCCCAGCGTCAACATCGATCGGGAACAGTTCAAGCGCGTCGTGGTCAACCTCATCGACAATGCCGCCGAAGCCATGCAGTCCGTGCCGTGGCGTCATCTCACCGTGCGCACGCAGTCGCCCACGCCGGAAGTCGTCGAACTCGTCGTCGCCGATTCCGGCGCTGGCATTTCACCCGAGGATCGCGACAAGCTCTTCCTTCCCTACTTCTCAACCAAAGACCGTGGCACCGGCCTCGGTCTCGCGATTGTTTCTCATATCCTGACCGAACACGGCGCGCAAATCCGCGTCGAGGATAACCATCCGACCGGCGCGCGGTTTACCATAGAGATTCCCGCCGTCATTCCCGTGGCCGCGAACGCATAGACAAATATGAAGGCCCATCGCATACTCATCGTCGACGACGAACCGGGCATCCGCACGTCGCTCTCCGCGGTCCTTGAGGACGAAGGCTATCAGGTCGCTGCGGTCGAAAGCGGCGAAGACGCCCTCGGGCGCTTTGCCGAAGAGTCCTTCGATTGTGTCCTCCTCGACGTCTGGCTTCCGGGCGTTGATGGCATGGAAGTGCTCAACCGCATTCAGGAAATGCCCGCCGAAGAGCGCCCCGCCACCGTCATGGTCTCGGGCCACGGAACAATCGAGACAGCGCTCCGCGCCACGCGTCTCGGCGCGTTCGATTTTATTGAGAAGCCGCTGACAATCGACAAAGTGATCGTCGTCGTCAAGAACGCCATCGAACAACGCCGTCTCGCGCTCGAAGTCGCGCGCCTGGGCAACCAGCGCGCCGATGCGTATCCGATCATCGGAGATAGCGTACCGATGAAGGCGCTACGCCAACAGCTGACGTTGATGGCCGCCACCAACGGCCGCGTGCTGATCTACGGCGAATCCGGCACCGGCAAGGAACTCGTCGCGCACGCGCTGCACGCCATGAGCGCCCGCGCCGCGGAGCCCTTCGTCGAAGTCAACTGCGCCGCCATTCCGGACGACTTGATCGAAAGCGAACTCTTTGGCCACCGCAAGGGCGCCTTCGCCGCCGCGCACGAGGACAAGATCGGCAAGCTGCAAAAGGCCGATGGCGGCACACTATTTCTGGACGAAGTCGGCGACATGAGCTTGAAGACGCAGGCCAAGGTGCTGCGCGCGCTCGACGAGCAGCGCTTCGAACCGCTCGGCGCGGCGGAGTCGAGTAAGGTCGACGCGCGTGTCGTCGCCGCCACCAACAAGAACCTGGAAGAGGAAATCGAGCGCGGCAACTTCCGCGAGGATCTCTTTTACCGTCTGAACGTCATTCCGTTCTACGTGCCGCCGCTCCGCGACCGGCGCGAGGACATCTCGGCGCTCGCAACTCATTTCATGAACGAATTCACCGCGCGCTATGGCCGCAAGCGGAAGGAGTTTTCCGCCGAGGCCGTCAAGGTCCTTCGCGATTACAACTGGCCTGGCAACGTGCGCGAACTCCGCAATCTCATCGAACGCATCGTGATCATGAACCCGCAGGTCGGCATCGACGCGCGACACATTCCAATCAACCCCACTCGCCGCGCGGTCTTCGACGCCGAAATGCCACAATACTCGACGCTGCAAGAGGTCCGCGAAGCCGCCGAACGGGAGTATATTCAAAAGAAGGTAGAGGAAGCGAAAGGAAACATTAGCCGGGCCGCGGAGATGCTCGGACTCGAACGCAGCCATCTGTACAAGAAGATGCGGGCGCTCGGCATCCCCGGTGCGGGCAAGGAATAACATTATGCAACGAACACTCTCACTCACAATCACCGCGGCCGCGCTCGCAATGACAGCCGCCGCGCAGCCCGCCATCACGGGCGCGCTGAACACGGCAAGTTATCTCGTGCGCGGCCTGCCGAACAGCGGCCTCGCGCAGGGGTCGATGATCGCCATCTTCGGCCGCAACATCGGACCCGCCGCGATCACGCAGGCCGGCGCCTTCCCGCTGCCGACCACACTCGGCGGAACCTCCGCGAGACTGGCGGCCGGGGGACAGAACTTCGATCTGTTTCTCGTCTACTCCGTGGCGACACAAGTCGGCGCGATCATTCCGTCGAACGTGCCCGTCGGCAACGCCACGCTTACGGTCAGTTTCGGCGGCCAAACCTCACCGACAATTCCAGTCGAAATTGTGCAGAGCCAACTCGGCATCTTTACGATCAACCAGGCCGGCTCCGGACCCGCGGTTGTGCAGAACGTGAACTCGGAGTCGGATCGTCCTATCAACACGATTCTTGCCTCGGCGCGGCCGAGCCAAGCGATGATCCTCTGGGGTACCGGCCTCGGCCCCATCTAGAGTTCCGATGCCCAATCGCCGCCCGTTGGCGATCTCAATCAGCCGATCGAAGTCTTTGTCGGCGGCCGGCGCGCGAACGTTCTTTACAAGGGCCGCTCGGGCTGTTGCGCGGCGATCGACCAAATCGTCTTCGAGGTGCCAGGCGGCATCAGCGGCTGCTATGTGCCGCTGGTGGTTAAGAACGGGAACCGCGTGAGCAATACTACGTCGATCGCGGTCGCGCCGAATGGCGGTCGATGCTCCGACCCCTTCGGCTTTTCGGCCGCGGAACTGTCGGCGTTGGAAGCGGGCGGCGTGTTGCGCTTTGGCTCGGTGAACCTCACTCGAGTGGCCGCGAAGGTTTCCGCCATGGGTCTCACTCTCGATACCACGTCGGACGCCGGCGGCGCCGCATTTCTCGAGTACAACCTGCAACAGGCCTTGGCCTCGCGCGGCCCCGGCGGCAACGCGGTCACGGTCGGCGCATGCACACTCTTCACGTATAGCGGTACCGACACCCAGTCTGTCGATCCGATTCGCCCACGCGCCCTAGACGCCGGTGCATCCATCATGGTCGCTGGACCAAAGGGCTCCAAGCCGATCGCGAAGGGACGCGACGGGTTTTACAGCTCCGTCTTCGCCAACGCCACTTCAATCTCTGGAGGCATCCCTGGTTTGCCTGGCGGAATTCCCGGCCTCCCTGGTTCCAGTGATCCGCCGTATCTCGACGCCGGCTCCTACACCGCCACGGGCCCTGGCGGCGCCGATGTCGGCAGCTTTTCTTCCCAGATCAACATTCCGGGCAATTTCCGATGGACCAATGAAGCGTCGATCACCGAAATAAATCGCAACAACGACCTGCCCATCACCTGGACCGGCGCCGGAAACAACGACTACGTGATCGCTTCCGGTTCGTCGTCCGACTCGGCCTCGCGATCCGGCGCGTCGTTTGTCTGTCTCGAACGCGGCAGTGCGGGCCAATTGACCGTCCCATCCGCGATTCTACTGGGCCTGCCCGCCAGTTCGAGTATTCAAGGAACTCCGACGGGGCTGCTCTCTGTCGGTATCACCACCGAACCCGTCCGTTTTAATGCCACCGGCATTGACTTCGGGACGTTCTCCTACAACTCGCAGCAGGCAAAGTCCCTTAACAGTCCGTGGTTAAAGTCGGCC
>VFZQ01000585.1 GCA_016871135.1 Acidobacteriota bacterium
TCTATCTGTTCCAATCGGGCGGGCCTTCGCAGTTGGAACTCTTCGACTGCAAGCCGCGCTTGAAGGACAAATACAAAGAAGAGCTGCCCGACTCGATTCGCATGGGCCAACGGCTGACGGGGATGTCATCGACGCAGTCGACGTTTCCCGTGGTCCCCGCGCGATTTTCATTTCAGCAACACGGACAAAGCGGCGCGTGGATCAGTGAGTTGCTGCCGCACACCGCGACGATCGCCGACAAGCTGACGATCGTGCGGTCGATCCACACCGAGGCGATCAACCACGATCCGGCGGTGACGTTTCTGCAAACCGGTTCGCAGATCGCCGGACGGCCGAGCATGGGTTCGTGGGTGTCGTATGGACTCGGTAGCGAAGCTAAGGATCTGCCGGGCTTCGTTGTCATGATTTCAGTCGGCAGCGGAGGACAGCCGCTGTATGACCGGCTATGGGGCAGCGGATTTTTGCCAACGCGGTACCAGGGCGTGAAGTTTCGAAGCGTCGGCGATCCGGTGCTGTTTCTGCGCAATCCCGAAGGCGTGTCGCGGGAAGACCGGCGCGCGTATCTCGATTCGCTGGCCGAAATCAATCAATCAAAGTTCAGCGAAACGGGCGATCCGGAAATCGCTACACGCATCGCCCAGTATGAGATGGCTTTTCAGATGCAGGCGTCGGTGCCGGAGTTGACGGATCTATCGAAGGAGTCCGCGAGCGTTGTTGAAAGCTACGGCGCCGATGCGCGCAAACCCGGCACCTTCGCGTACAACTGCCTGATGGCCCGCCGGCTGGCCGAGCGCGGTGTGCGGTTCATTCAGCTCTATCATCGCGACTGGGATCATCACGGCGGCCTGCAAAAGGGTCTACCCGCGCGATGCCGCGAGACCGATCAACCGGCCGCGGCGCTGGTGCGCGATCTGGAACAACGCGGAATGCTGCAAGACACGCTTGTGGTGTGGGGCGGCGAATTTGGACGCACGGTATATTGCCAGGGACGCCTGACGGATCAAGACTACGGGCGCGATCACCACCCGCGATGCTTCACGATGTGGATGGCGGGCGGCGGTATGAAACCAGGACTCGTGTATGGCGAAACGGACGACTACAGCTACAACATCGTTGCCGATCCGGTGCACGTTCACGATTTGCAGGCAACGCTGTTGCACTGTCTAGGCATCGATCACACCAAGTTGACCTACCGCTACGCTGGCCGCTACTTCCGACTGACCGACGTACACGGCAACGTCGTGAAGAAGATCCTGCAATCGTGACGATTCGAAGGGCCACACTCGAAGACGCCGAGGTGATCGCGCGCATCATGGCGGGCATCGCAGCCGAGCGCGTACATTCGGCGGTCACAACGGCATGGACCGCCGCGGAGCAGCGTACTTACATAGAGCGCCTGAACGCTCGCGAGGCGATTCATGTTGCCGTGGAAAGCGAGATCATCGGGCTGCAACCCCTCGAGAAAGGTGCGTTCGAATCGATGGCGCACGTCGCGCAGATCGGAACGTTCTTGACGCCAGCGGCGCGCGGGAGAGGAATCGGCCGGCAACTATTCGAACACACCAGGTCGTTCGCGGTTGCGAATCACTATGCGAAGATGTTCATTCAGGTTCGGGCTTCGAACCTTCATGCGCAGGGGTTCTATAAGTCGCTTGGTTTCATTGAGTGCGGCCGTTTGCGAAAGCACGTATGCATCGACGGGGTGTTCGACGATGAGTTGTTGATGGAACTGCCGCTACAATAGTCGAAATGTCTCAACCACTGGAACTCAGCATTATCGGCGTTGGCCGGATGGGATGGGTGCACGCCCGCAACATCCTCGATATTGAACGGCGCGACGGCGCTTGCAAGCTGGCGGCGGTCGTCGATATCGACCTCGACATGGCAAAGCGTTTCATTGCCGAGCATGGCTCGTCGGCCCAGGCGTTCGGCTCGATTGAGGAGTACCGCGACTCTGGCGCGTGCAACGCCACGATGATCGTAACCCCCACCGAGAAGCATCGCGAACACACTTCGCTACTGGTGAAATCCGGGCATCGCGTGCTTCTGGAAAAGCCGTTGACGGGTTCATTGAGCGGCGATACCGAGTTCTGTGAAGAACTCGATCGCGATGCGCCAAACGCCGTAATGCTCGCGTTCCAGAGGCGCTTCGATCCGGCGCTGGCGTATGGCCGCGAATTGGCACATTCGGGCGCGGTCGGCAAGGTATTCAAGATCTACTCGGCGCTGGAGGATTCCGGCCCCGCGCCGAACGGCTATCAGAGCGACGGCATCCTGCCGGATATGTCGGTGCACAATGTGGATGAGATTTTGTGGCTCACCGGCAAGTTGCCGGACCGCGCGCTGGCGATCGGTTCGCGCATCTATAGCCACGCGTTGACGACATGCCAGGAGGACTTCGACGACGCAGCCCTCTACATGTGGTTCGGCGAAGACCTGCACGCACAAGTGCAAGTCTCGCGAAATCACGTTTCGGGGTACCGAGTGGAGACGATCGTCTTCGGCGATCAAGGGCAAATTCAGATCGGACACTTCGATCAACGGCCGCATGAAATCGTAGTGGAAGCGTATGGCCGGCGTGGCGCCGCCGAACCGATCGCGCGCAAGGCGTTTGCGGGCGGAACGGCCGGATTGACAGCACCGGAGTTTGTCGACCGCTTCGGCGCGGCTTATCGTGCGGAAGTTGCTGCGTTCATCGATTGCGTGCGAAACGGCGCGGCGTTTCCCGCGAATCACAACGACGGACTGCGCGCGCAACGCGTAATTTCGGCCGGCATGTCGGCGATGTTCGGCAAGGCGAACGCAGCGCGGCTGGACTAGCGGCTACGCTTTCGAATCCGCGATCGCCTGAAACAGCGCGTCGATATCGCCCGGTCGCGTGTGGATGTGAGCCGACACGCGGAAGCGCTCGCCGGCAAGCGCCCACATGCGGCGCTCCTTGACGAGCGCCGCGAAGCGCTTCGCGTGTTCGGGGTGCAACTGCAGAGTTACCATGCAGCCGAAGAGCCGGTCGTCGTCGGGAGTCAACACTCGGAGCGACGGCTCTTTCGCGGCGCGGTCGCGAACCATCCGGGCGAGCTGATGCATACGTTTCATGATTCGTTCGGGGCCGATGTCTTTGGCGAACTGCAAGCCCGCCATCATGCCTTCAAAGATCGAACGATTATTTGTCCCAACGAGCATGAAGCGTGCGGCGGCAAGCGAAGAGTTCACCCAGCCGTCGGTAGTGATGGAAGGAAACACACGATCCTGGTGTTCGCGACGGATGTAGAGAAAGCCGCAACCAGCTGGCGCGAATAGCCACTTGTGAGGACTGGCGGCCATGAAATCGCAGTCCATTTCATCGATGCGAAACGGGATCTGGCCGTGCATGTGCGCGCCGTCAACAAGCGTCAGCACACCTTTGGCGCGGGCAGCACGGCAGATCTCGCGCACCGGCATAATGAGGCCAGTCGTCGTTGTGATGCCGCTGAAACAGAGTACTCGCGTGAGTGGACCGATGGCCCCGATCATCAACTCAGCCAACTGTTCGGGGCTCTTCGGCGGCAGCGGGATCGGCACTTGCCGTACGACGATGCCGTGACGCGCGGCGCGCACGGTCCACGCCCCTCGGCCGCTGGGATGTTCCTGATCGGTCATCAGTACCTCGTCGCCGGCTTTCAAGTCGAGTCCTTGCGCGACGAGGCTGATCGCCTCGGTGGCATTGTGCGTCAGCGCGAGTTCGTCGGGATCGCAGCCGACAAAGGAGGCGAGCGCCTTGCGATGCTCGTCCATGCGTTCGTAGCCCCAGCGCGGATACTCCTCGATGTCGAGCGCGGCCGAGCGATCGATGAAAGACTTCATCGCGGCGACGACCGGCTTGGGCGTAACGCCGAGACTGCCGTTGTTCAAGAACACGCGCCAGTGTGGCAGCATGAACTGCTCCTCGCGAATGCGCCGCCAATACAGCTCCGGATCGGTATCGGCCAGGGCAGCCGATGGCAGGGCCGCGAGACCAGTCAACAACGCACGACGGTT
>VFZQ01000586.1 GCA_016871135.1 Acidobacteriota bacterium
GCAGGTGCCGCTGGTGAACGCCACCACCACCGACATGGGTGTTGTGATCGAGCGCGGCAAAGTGGAAGCTCTGCCGCTGAACGGCCGCAACTTCCAGCAGCGCCTCGGAGCATCGCCGCCAAACTCGCGCAAACTAGGTTTTTCTGATTCAGGTTCTAGTTCTCGCAAGGAGGAACCTACGAACAGAGTGGTCGTCTCGATTCACAGGCGATTCGGCGTTGTCCCCATTTTGAAAGTCTGAGCGGCCAGCCCGAGTACTGGGGAAAGGGTTCGACGGTTCCACCCTCCATTAACCCTCCATTCGACCAGCTTGAGAAATGGGTGCTCATTTTCTTAGCGTTTTCCATACCCCGGATCAACGCCTTGCGCGGTTATGTCATTGAAAACAAAACGCGGTCCATTTTCCCAAGTTGGACGTCGTGCGTAGGAATCTCATCTCCCGCTCCATATAACCTAAATCCACTCCCAATCCACTCCCATTACCCATTCCCGAGGGTTCCTGAAGGCACTTGGAGTTGCCACTCGTGCCTGTGTTTACCTTCAGTTGCCGACCATCGGCACGCTCATAACCCAAAGGTCGGAGGTTCAAATCCTTCCCCCGCAACCAAACTTACCTTAGATTTGTTTGGATTTAGTCTTTCGACGCGGCGCGTCAATGTCGTAGCGCCGGAAGAGATTTCGAAGGCTTAGCGTTCGGAAAGTGCGTGCTGGATTCCGCTGCGTTTCGCCGCAAGCCACGCGCCCAAATCGTCGAACAGCGAATACGCCACCGGTGTCAGAATCAGCGTCAAAAGCAACGACAGCGACTGCCCGCCGATAACTATAATCGCAATCGACCGGCGCTCCTCCGCACCCGGGCCCGCGCCGAGCGCCAGCGGCAGCATGCCGGCAACCAACGTTACGGTCGTCATTAGAATCGGGCGCAGGCGGTCGCGGTTGGCTTGCAAGATCGCCGAGTCGCGATCCAGCCCCTCGCGCCGCAGGTTGTTCGTGTGGTCGATCTGCAGGATCGAGTTCTTCTTCACGACGCCGAACAAAACCAGGATGCCAAGCGCCGAGTAGAGGTTCAGCGTCTCCTTGAATATCCACAACGAGAAGAATCCGAATGGCACAGCCAGCGGCAGGCTGAGCAGAATCGTCACCGGATGCAACATACTCTCAAACTGCGATGCCAGGATCATGTACATGAACACAACCGACAACGCGAACGCCAGCAGGAATTCGTTCAGCGTTTTTTCAAATTCGCGGCCGCGGCCGATCACTGTTGTTGAATAGGCCGCCGGCATCTGCATGGCGTCGGCCGCTTCGAACACTTTGGGCAATCGATCACCCAGTCCATAGCCTGGCGCAATGTTGGCTCGCAGGCCCACCTGGCGTTGCCGGTCCAGTCCCTCAATGCGAAACGCCGCCACCGTTTCCTTCAACTGCACGACATTGTCGAGCCGCACCAGACGTGTTTTCGTCGACGGCACATAGAGCTTCGACACTGTGTCCATCGAGTTGCGGTCCTTGTCCTTCAGACGCACCTCGACGTCGTATTCTTCGGCGATTTTGTCGTCACGGAAACGAGAAACTTCGTCGTCGCCGCCGACCATCAGACGCAGCGAACCGGCGATATCGGCCGCGTCGACGCCAAGATCGGCCGCGCGCTCGCGGTCGATGAACACCCGCAGTTCCGGATTGTTCACGCGCAGAGTCGTATCGACGTCGACCAAGCCGGGCATTTTCAGCACCCGTTCGCGCAGATCGTTGGAGTACTTGTAAAGCTGCATCAGGTCCGGCCCGCGGATCACGAAGTCGATATCGTACGGCGCCGAACCCTGATTGAGCGCCTGCAGGTTGCCGACGCGAATGCGCAGATCGGAATATTGCTTCAATCGCGCGCGCACCGCCGCCATCACGTCACGCTGCGAGTAGATGCCTTGAAACGCTTCGCCGGGCTTACCCTCCAGCGTCTTTTTCCAGATGCGCGCGATCGACAGCGCACGGTTCTCGACGTCGTCCAACTTAATGTAGACGCGCGCGATATTGACTGTCTGCAGATATCCCGTGCCGACAATCGAGACGACGTGCTGGATGCCGGGCATTTCGCGGACGTCGTCGTAAAGCCGATCCAGCACCGCCTCCATCGAAAGAAGGCTCGTGCCCTCGGGCGCAAAGACGGAGAGCTCGAATTCGCTCTCGTCGACATTGGTTGGAAGATATTCTTGCCGCAGCATGCGGAATAGCGGTACGGTCGAGATCATCGTCGCGATGCCGAGAGCGGCGACGAGCAACCGATGCCGCATCGACTTCGCCAGCAGCGCCATATAGCCGCGCTCGATCCAGCCGTAAAAACCCCCTCGCGAACCGCCGTGCGCCGAGACTGTGTCGCGGCGCAGCAACATCGAACTCATCATCGGCGTGAGTGAGAAGCTGACGATCAGCGAGACCAGAATCGCAACCGTCGCGGTGCCGCCGAAGGAAAACAAAAAACGTCCCGAGATCGACGACATGAACGAAACGGGGAGAAACACGACGATTAGGCTAAACGTCGTCGCCATCACGGCCAGGCCGATGTCCTTGGTCGCGAAGATCGCGGCCTGCCTGGGCGGCATGTTCTTCTCTTCGATGAACCGGAAGATGTTTTCGAGCACGACGATCGCGTCGTCGATGACAACGCCGACCATTAGCACCAGCGCGAGCATCGTAATGTTGTTGAGCGTGAAGTTCATCATGCGCATCACGCCGAACGTCGCGATGATCGAAGCCGGAATCGCGACCGAGCCGATAAGCGTCGCGCGCCAGTCGCGCATGAATAGCAGCACAACAAGGGAGGCCAGTATTGAACCGAGAATCAGGTGTAACTGCACCTCGTGAAACGCCGCTTCGATGTAACGCGATTGATCCTGTACGATGTACAACTCGGCGCCTTCAGGCAACAATTCCTTCACGCGGCCAAGCCGTGCCTTCACGTTGTTGACGACGTCGATCGTATTCGCGCCCGACTGCCGCCGGATTTCGATCGCAACCGCGGGCTTGCCGTCGTAACGCGCCGACGTGCGCTGTTCCTTGTGCCCGTCCTCGGCGTAGCCGATGTCGCGGACACGGATTGGTGCGTTGTTGATGTTCGCGATTACCAGTTCGTTAAATTCGCGGGCATCGGGGAAGCGGCCTAGTGTCCGGAGCACCAACTCGCGCGAGCCCGCGTCGACGCGCCCGCCCGGAATGTCGGAGTTCTGCCGCGCGATGGCGTCGCGCACATGCAAAATCGGAATGCGGTACGCGGCCAGACGATCGGCGTCAACCCAGATATTTATTGCCCGCTTCTGCCCCCCGACGACTTGCACCTGTCCTACGCCGCCGACGGATTCCACTGAATCTTTGATCGACCGTTCCCCTATCTCGAAGAGTTCGCGGCCGGTCTTGTTGCCCGCCAGAACGAGTGTCAGGATCGGCGATGCGTCGGCGTCGAGTTTCTTGATCAGCGGCGGCTTGGCATCGCGCGGCAACTCGGAGATGATCGCCGCGATCGCGTCGCGCGTGTCTTGTGCGGCGACATCGATGCCTCGATTCAAGTCGAAGGTCACGGTTACGACCGACAGCGATTCGGTCGACGTGGAGCGGATATTGTCGATGCCTTCGACTGTCGCGACGGAGTCTTCAATGAACCGCGTGACCGTACTTTCGATTTCTTCCGGTGAAGCGCCGGGCAGTACCGTTCGTATCGAAACAATCGGGAGATCCACGTCGGGAAAACGGTCGATGCCAAGCCTGCCATACGACACCGCGCCGACAACCACCATCGACATGATGAGCATTACGGCGAAGACCGGCCGCGCGACGCAGATCTCGGCGAGCTTTTGCATTTAGCGGACCTTTACGCGCTGGCCCTTCGCCATGCGGTCGGTGGCGGCGGCGACCAATTGATCGCCTTCCTTCAGCCCCTCGATAATTTCGACTTGCCCTTCGCTGATCCGTCTGCCCGTCTTCACCAACCGATCCTCAAGCAAGCCGTTCGTCACGACGAATACCC
>VFZQ01000587.1 GCA_016871135.1 Acidobacteriota bacterium
TCATCGCCAGCAGCATGATTCCCAATTCGCGCTTATCGTCGAACGATCCGCGCGGCATGACTTTATCGAGTTCGCAATGCAGGTACGCCGATCCATTTCCCGGCGGGATGTTCACACGGAACGAATACTCACCGGCCGATGGCATTCTCAACGTCTGCACAAATTCGCCGAGACAGTGCGCCGTCAGCGTGACCTCGCCAAGTGCGTTCGCCAGCGCCTCCGGTAAGCAAAGGCGCAGCTCGATCTCCGCACACGCATGGACCTCAAATAAGAACACGCGCTCGCTCCAGAACCAGCCATCGGGCTCTTGCTCATGCCAGCCCCGCAGCAGCAGGATCGGCTGATCGAACGCGCGGCTCTCGACAATACAGAACGCGCGTTGATCGCCCTCATCCGACGCCGGATCGGACGATTCCGCATTGCCCAGCAGAATCAACTTCTCAACCCGCCAGTAGGTGCGCTCCAGCAATCGCCGCAGTCCCGCTTCGGAAAAAATCCAGAAGTTGGTGTCGTCGTTGTTGGTCTCATCGCCAGCGACCAGATACGCCAGCGGCGCCGCGTGCATTGCGATCGCCCGGTCCGGCGTGAACCGCGCCACACGCGTCGAAATCACGGCATACCGAGCATGCCACGCCAGCGTCGCCAGCACCGAGTACGGGTTTTTCAAGTGATACAGCGCGCCCATGAATATCGCTAGTTCATAGCGGCCCGGCAGTGAGAAGCGCGTGTCGATATCCATCTCGACGATCTCGATCTTCGAATCCAGCGCCTCGCGCATCCGCCGCACACCGGCCATCAGATTGAAGTTGGTATGCGGTAGATCGACCGCCGTCACCGCGCAACCCTGCGATTCAAGAAAGAACGCCACATCCCCATCGGCCGTACACAGATCGAGCACTGGACCGTTGGCGAGATACGGCGCAATCGACATCTCCTGTTTTTCCAACTCCAGTTCGATCTCATACAACCCGCCCAGCGAGTAATACGGATACCAGGGAAACCCCGCGTCTTTCTTGGCGAGCAGCAGTTCATCAAACGCGGCGATCCGCGAGGAGAGTGTCGAATCCACTCCGTTCAGTGTATCGTCGCAATTCTAAAACGTGAAACGGCGTCGATGCCTCTTAACGCATCGACGCCGTTTCTGTCCTAAACCCGAAAGTCTACCGTCCGCCGAACCGCTTCTTCTTCGCGCCAAACGACCGCGTAAACGGCTTATGCGCCTTCTTCTCCGGCATCGCGATCACCTTCGCCTTCGGCGTAAACTCCCGCGCCACCGGCGCCTCTTCCACGCCCAGATCCGGCACATCCTGCCGCTGCAATTGCAGGTTGATCGTCTTCTCGATCTGACGGATATCCGAACGCTCCTGCCGTGTCGCGAACGTCGAAGCCACGCCCCGCGCGCCCGCGCGGCCGGTGCGGCCCACGCGATGGATGAAGTCTTCCGGAACCTGCGGCAGATCGTAGTTCACAACGTGTGCGATGCCATCCACGTGAATGCCGCGAGCCGCCACATCGGTCGCCACCAGCACCTGGAAGTCGCCTTTCTTGAAGCCCGCCAGCGCTGCGTTGCGTTGGTTCTGCGAACGGTCGCCGTGAATGCGCTCGGCCTTGATGCCGTCGCGGCCGAGATGCTTGGCCAACCGGTCGGTGCCATGCTTAGTCCGCGCGAACACCAGCATGCTGCCCTTTTCGTTGTTGATCAGATGCCGCAGCAACCGCGCCTTGCGGTCCTGTTCGACCTCGTACACATGCAGGTCGATCTGCTCCACCGGACGCGTGATCGAACCGATCGTGACGCGCACCGGATCCTTCACGTACGAATCCACCAGATGCGCCACCGACCTTTCGATCGTCGCCGAAAATAGCATCGTCTGCCGCTCTGCGGGCATCTGCTTCAGAATCGATTTCAGCGCCGGCAAAAACCCCATATCGAGCATCCGGTCGGCTTCGTCGAGCACCAGCGTCTTCACGCTGTTCAACTTAATCAATCGGCGGTCGATGAAGTCGACCAGCCGGCCCGGCGTCGCGATTACCACATGCGCGCCGCCGCGAATCGCTTTCAGTTGGCGTTGTTCATCCATGCCGCCGACAACAACCGCGGTGCGGATCGGCGTATGCGCGGAGACCAGTTTAAAGGTTTCGTTGATCTGCATCGCCAGCTCGCGCGTGGGGCTGAGGATAACCGCGTGCACCGCGGCGGCCAGCGTCTTTTGTTCCATCAGCGACTGCACCATCGGCAGCGCGAAGGCCAGCGTTTTGCCGGTCCCGGTCTGCGCCGTGGCCACGACGTCGCGGCCTTCCAGGGCCGGCGGGATCGACTTTGCCTGCACCGGAGTCGGCTTCACAAAGCCATTCCGGGACAAATTGCTCTTCAAAACAGAGCACAATTCAAGTTGCGAGAATTCGTTCATTTCTTCTTTCAAGATTCGGTGTGGAGTCCCGGCGCGCGATTTCACGCTCTGCGCTGGCACTCTGGGGAAGTCCACGACGGTATTCCACTCGTCAAGGATAGATACGCTACTATTCTAGCATGCAATTCGCGATAACACCCCGCGTGCGCAGGTTGCTGAATAAGCTGATCGCGCGCTGGAAGCCCGAGCCGGAAGACCCATACGCCAACGTCCGCCAGCCGCTCAAGCGCGGTCCGTCGAACAATTCATCGGCCGTCGCGCTCGACGAGCCGCGATGACCCAATCCTGATCGCCGCTACGGCCGGATCAGTGCGGCGAACCTAGCCCAGTCGAGCTCGCGCCACATCTGGGCGTGGCGAAAACACCCTTGAGGCGGAGCCCGGAAGTCGGTCACCTTGCGCGATTCCAGCGTGTCTCCTTTCATCAACGCGCAGCGGCCGAAACGAACGACCGTCAACACCTGCGGCGCGCTCCGCGGAAGCGCCGGATCGAAATAGGCGGGGTTCGTGTAAACCAAGTCCTTGCAATCGGGCGCCTCCCCGGCTACCAGAATCTGTCCGCCGATATTGTAGCGGCCATCTTTTTCCGGCGACTTCTTGTACTCCAGGAAACAGGCCGGCTTGGCGGCATCGGCCGCGCTCAACTTGCTCAACCGCTCGACCGCCTCCCGATGCGCCTCGACCGGGTTCCAATACCAGGCGCCCGTCGCATCCCGGTTCGGGCTCGCCTCCTCCAGCGCCTTGTTCCGGAGATAGACCAACTCCCTTTCCATCGACGCGCGGCGCGTCTCGTAGCCCGACGGCCGCGTCTGCTTCAGATTGCCGTAGTTCTTCTCGAAGTAGTCTCGAAAATTCTTCTCCCACTCCGGCGACTGCACCTCGGCCAACTTCTTCTTCAGTCCCGCCAACCGGTTCTCGGCCGTCGCTTTCTGCTTCTCGAACTCCGGCAGCGCGGCGCGCAGCACCCTGCCCACCGGCACCGCCGCCCACAACTCTCGCCCCGGCCGCGCCACGGCCAGAATCTGATTGTCATAGATCGGCAAGCCGCCGATTCTCCCGGTCACTTCCGGACGCGTATAGAACTCCAGGTCGCGCTTGTCTCCGGGCTGCTTCTCTTTGACGAGTATCCGCTGTTCGACTTGTTCCGGCAGCCGGTTGAATTGGTAATACACCGACTCGGTTTCACCGCTCACGCTCTTGCGCCAGCCGTCGTTCGTTTGGTCATCTTCGTGATAGAACGGGAACAGGCCGCTACTAAACTGCAACGGGTATCGATTCGCCGCCGTGCCCGGAGGCAGGTCGTATAGATTGGCGGTATTTACATTTCTTGACTCGTTGACCCAAAATCCCTCACCGGTCGAGCCCTCCGGTGTCGCCTTAAAGAGCGCGATAAGTGCATCCAACGTTGGTCCAATCTGCGCGAGTTCGGTCGCCGTCACGGCAGGCATACCTGGTGAGGGCCGTTGGTAGTTGGGGGACATTTTCCAATGTACCTTCCGCTTCCACGCGTAGCGGAACCGCGGGCTCGGCGAACTCATGAGCCCCTCCGGATTGTCGGGTCCAAACACCGGCGGCTGCGCCGGGCAGAGTATCGTGAAAA
>VFZQ01000588.1 GCA_016871135.1 Acidobacteriota bacterium
AGCGGTTGCTGGCGGGCGCGCTGCGGCTGGACGCTTCCGAGATTCGCGGCGAAGGCGCGGGGCGATTGCTGGCGCGCACGTTCGAGGCCGAGACGGTAGAGCAGTTGGCGTTGTCGGGCGGATTGACGTCGGCGCTGGCGGTCATCGAAGCGGCGTTTGCTCTCTACGTTCTATCGCAGGGCGCCGGCGGGGCGGCGCACGCGCTGTTGTTCGCCGTGTTTCTTGGGGCGGTGGCCTGGCTGGCGCGGCGTTTGTATGTGAAGCGAAAACGTTGGACGTCGCAACGGTTGGCGATGACGCACGATTTGGTCGAACGCATGACGGGCCATCGGACGCGATTGGCGCAGCAACCCGAGGACGATTGGCATAACGGCGAGGATCAGGCCATGGAGTCGTATTATGGTGCTTCCCGCGAGTTGGATTCGGAGAGCGCGCGGCTCACCGGGTTGTTGCCGCGGGCGTGGTTGTTGCTGGGCGCGGCGGCGATGACGCCGGCGTTTTTCGGCGCGCAATCGGACCCGGCGCCATTGGCCGTTGCGATCGGCGGATTAATGCTGGGCTACCGCGCGATGCGGTCGGCGGTGACGGGAGCGGCGTCGTTGGCGGGCGCCGCGATTGCGTGGAATGAGGTGCGGCCGTTGTTCGATGCGGCAGCGCGCAAGGAGCGGCCCGGTGCGTTGGCGTCCGCTTCGCCGGGTGACGCATTGATCGATGCGCGCGAGCTCTTTGTACGGTATGACACGAGACCGAAGCCGATACTCGATGGCGTTTCGCTATCGGTGCGGCGGGGCGATTGGATCTTGTTGGAAGGAGCGTCGGGGGGAGGGAAGTCGACGCTGACGTCGTTGATCGCGGGATTGCGCGAGCCGTCGGCGGGGCTGTTGCTGGCGGGTGGGCTCGACCGCGCGACGATGGGTGCGGCGGCTTGGCGGCGCGTCGTGTCGTCGGCGCCGCAGTATCACGAGAATCACGTGTTGACGGGGACGTTTGCGTTCAACCTGCTGATGGGACGCGCGTGGCCGCCGGCCGAAGACGACCTGCGCGAAGCGCGCGCGGTGTGTGACGAGTTGGGACTCGGGCCGTTGTTGGAGCGCATGCCAGGTGGGATGGAACAGATGATCGGCGAGACGGGCTGGCAGTTGTCGCAGGGCGAGCGCAGCCGGTTGTTTATGGCGCGGGCGTTGTTGCAGCGGTCCGAGATTGCGATACTCGACGAGAGTTTCGCGGCGCTCGATCCGGAGAACTTGCGGCAGGCGATGGGGTGCGCGCAGCGGCGGGCGAAGACGTTGCTGGTTGTGGCGCATCCTTAGCGCAACGATTCGAGCGTCAGGTCGGTGACGAATGCCGTGCCGCGATCGACGAAAAATCCGAACTGGCTTTCGTCCACGGCCGGCGCTTCAAGATCGAGCATGTTCTTCCACGACGCGCGCACCCGTTTGCCGTCCGTTTCAAGCGTGAGCCGGTAGGCGATGTGATCGCCGATGTTGAACCACGACCGCGCCAGGACTTCCTTTCCGCGCGTGAGGTAGACTTTGCCGTCCGTCGAATATTTTGCCGTGAGCGTGGCCTCGATGTCCCCCGCGAGGCCGCCAATGCGATCGGCGCCCGCTTTCACTATGGTCAGCGATAGACGAGCGCGCTTGAGCGGTTTGTGATCGATCAAGACCTTGCAACGTCCGCTGGGCGCTTCAAGTTTGAGATGGCCGTCCTGGATCACTGCCTTCGCGCCATCGCCGATGACCTTGAGGCCGGTCAGCGGCAGTTGCTCGGACGCACCCCCCAGTGTCATGTAGCGGTCGGCCTCCGTGCCGAGCGGCGACTTGGCGTGAAAGCCCGCGGAGAGAAAATCCTCGAGAGGAAAATGCTGCGACTTCTGTACGAGAACGACCCGGCCGTCGGCGTAGCCGTGGACCATCGTGTAGCCAAATGGCGTGGTCACATTCGCCACGCGGACGAGCACCGGGATGTTGCCGAGTTTCGTCGTGATGTTGCGATGCACGTGGCCGCAGAGCACGGCTTTCACGCAGCCGGCGTCGTTGATGATGCGCTCGAATTCGGCGGCGCCGACCCACCCCGACGGCGGCACGTGCGCACAGACAACCGCTTTCGCCGCACCTTTCAAAACCTGCCGCAGCCAATCGGCCTGCGCGGGATCGAGACCATAGGCGTTGCCGTAGCCGTCGCCTTTGCCGTGGCGTCCGTTGGGATTCGGCAGCAGACAGTTGAGCGCGACAAATCGCCACCCGTTCACATCGTGATAACGATGCGGCGCGCCGAAGTGCTTGCGCCAGGCGGCAAGTTGCGATTCGTTTTCGTAGAGGCCTTCGAGCGTTTCATGATTTCCGAGCATCGGCACGTAAGGATGGTTGAGACGCTTGTAGAAATTGCTCGCGAACGCGAGCTGGCGGGCATACTCGTCTGGCGGCGGGAAGAACGAGCCCGCGGCGGAGATCACATCGCCGCCGTGGATTGAAAGCTGCGGCCGCTCGGCGTTGAGGACTTCGGCGAGGTCGGGCATACGTCGATCGGTGCTCGACGTGATCTGCGTCCCGCCGCCCCAGTTTTCGCGGTGTCCCGGCCAGTAGTGTTGATCGCTCACGAAGGCCACTTTGCATTCGGCGTTCGGAGGCACGAAGCGGCCTTCGTACACTAGCGTGCGCGCGGTGTTCGGTTGCGCGGCGACAAGCGGCACGGCGGCGGCTTGGAAGAGCGAGCGGCGTTTCATGGTGACAGGGTACAACAAGGAGATTTCGCCGCGAGGGAATTTTCGGGAAAGGATGGCAAGGCGGCTTCTGTTTCGAGGGCAACCTCCTCATCGGCGCAGGAAAGTCGATGTTGTCACCGAGTAACCACCGCCCCACCCATCGCATCCACCGCGCCGCGAACGTCAACCGTTCGTGGCGCGATCGCGCTGATTAGATCGGCGAGATCGTAGTGGCGAATCACGCCGGGGACGACGTGTTCAAACACTTGCCGATGCAAGCGCGAATCGACGATCGACATATATGAACTCAGCATCCCATCGAGTTGCAGCGAGTGGATGCGCGAATCGAACGCCGCCGCGTACAACAGCGGAACGCTGGCGCGCCCGACGCCGATGCCTTGAATGGACGCAACGTCTACATCGCTCCGGCGCGCCAGTAACTCGACGCCTCGCACAATGTCCAGCGCGCGCATTCCGACCATCGACCGGCCGATCAACAGAGCAGTTTGAACGCTCGACGAATCGCCGAACCACTGCTCCGTAGCGCGGAGTTCCGGCGTCAATTCGCCGAAGCCGCGGGCGTCGATGGCGAGGACGATCTTCCCTTCGGCCATCCAGTCTTTGAGTTTTGCCGCAGCTGCCGACTTGCCGCCGCTGTCCACGTAGACCACAGCCTTCCGCTTACCGGCATTGCCCGCGGGAACCGCAAGAACAGCGGGAATCGAAATGCCAGGCTCACTTTGATAGACGAATTTCTCGAGTGTGTAGCCGCTCTTTTGCATATTGCCGTACGACGTCACGGCCGGCGCGCCCGAGATCGACTTGTAACCGCTGAGGGTCCGGGCGGATTCGATGACGTCGCGCGCCTTGCCGCGCACCTGACGGGCGCGTTGCTGGTTGAGAGAGAAGGCACTCTCTCCGTTCAACGACGTCGAGACCTGCCCGGTCGGCGTGCATTGCAATTCGGCTTCGGTGGCGAGAGGGAACTGCGGTTCGACGCCGTCGTCTTCTTCGCCCTTCAGCCATTTGCTAAACCAAGCATAGGCCGCCAGACGGCGCGGCAGCGTGTAGCCGTGGCCGTCGTCGGCCTCGACCATCTGCATCTTTTCCGCCGCGCCAATTGCTGTGTAAACGCCCTTCGCTTCGGCGAATGTGGCGCGCGCGCCGCCGATGGGGAAGAAGTCGCGAATCGCCGAGAGCACCAGATATGGCTTGGGCGCGAATGCGTAGAGAAAATCGGGGAAGTCGTAACCGAGATTCAGAAACGGCGGCAGATTCTGTTCGGCGTCCTGTG
>VFZQ01000589.1 GCA_016871135.1 Acidobacteriota bacterium
TATTTGCGGCTGGCACACCGCTGGCATTGGCTATCCGACGGGCAGTATGAGCATGTGAGCCGAATGGTGGCGGAGATCGGCAAACTGCTGGGCGGGTGGATGCGGCAGGCTGGGAAATAGCGCCGCGGGATGGATGGTCCAGACGGCGCTTTGGTTGTGTATTTGCCCGGCGTAGAGCCGGACCGGACCATCCCGCGCCATCCAACGAACTTCGCCGCATTTCACGAGCCGTGACCCGGGAAACATGCCGGGGGATTGAAGTACGAAGGTGGATGTGGGACAAACTCACCACACGAAAGCCGATGTTGTTGTTACGGTTCCGTGGATGGTTGTTGTTGCGGTTCGCCACGCGCGCGTTGTTGTGATTGTTGATCCACGAACCGCCGCGCAACGCGCGAGACCCGGTCTCGGGTTGCCCGTTGGATTCTATTATCGCTTCCCGCGTCCCGCGGTGCTCGGGGCACGGGCCGGGCCATCCGATATGCGTGATACTGTAAGGCAAACGCCATGCACTGCATCCCTCGTCCCCTGCCCGGCCGCACGCCGCTCCGCCGCGCGGAGGCCGCGCTTGCGTTGCAGGCGCTTCATGCGATGGCCTTGCACCGGATTCTGGCGTTCAGCGCGCCGAACGGGACAGCGATAGATCAACCGCTGGCGCGGCACTACGCTTCGAGGACGCGGGTGACGCCGCTTGCGATGGCGATCGATCCTCTCGCCAACTCTCGCGCCTGCACGGGCAATCTCAGTTGCTCCTGTACGCACACGCTGCGTTGGCGGAGTCAGACGCAGCCGCTTCCGATGGAGCGGAATCCGCGCGGCGCATTTGAGCGGCGCTTCGGCGATGCGGGCACGACCGATTTCGAGGCACGAGCGGTGCGATTGACCCAGCGGAAGAGCGTGCTCGATTCGGCATCGAAAATGCTCGCTTCAGTCAGCGTTCAATTCGGGCCGTCCGATCGCGGCAAAGTCGACGCCTATACCGAGGCCGTTCGCGATGTCGAGCGGCGTGCCGAAGGGCGATCGATGTGAGTTGGCGCGCGCTGGCGGCGATGATCGCGATTCCGGCGTTTGGCTCGGAGGCGCTGTTGCGGGCGGCGCACGAGGACGATGTCGCCGCGGTCACGAAGCTGCTGCGGGAGGGCGCCGACGTTCGTTACTCGAACGATCTGGGCGCGACGGCTTTGTGGGCGGCGTCCGAGAATGGCAGCCTGGCGATGGCGGAGTTGCTGCTGCGCGCGGGCGCGTCGCCGGATGCGGCGCTGCTGAAGGGCGAGACGCCTTTGATGACGGCGGCGCGGGGCGGGTACGCTTCCGTCGTTGCAACGCTGTTGAAGCACAAGGCCAACGTCAATGCGCGGGGGCCTCGGCAACAGACGGCGTTGATGTGGGCGGTGTCGCGGCGGCATCCGACGGTCGTCAAGTTGTTGCTCGACGCGGGCGCGGATGTTCACGCTCGCACGGCGGAGTGGAGCGATACGATGGCGGTTCCGCCGCACGGCTATCGCCCGTACAACAAGGCGATTCCACATGGACGCGATACGGCGCTGTTGTTTGCCGCGCGGGAGGGCGATCTGGAATCGCTGCAATTGCTCATCGCCGCGGGCGCGAATGTCAACGACGCCGATGCGTGGGGAGTGAGCGCGCTGGCATTGGCGGCGCATTCGGGGTTCACCGGGATGGTCGAGTACCTGCTGGCGAAAGGCGCGAATCCGAATGCGTGCGGGGCGGGGTTTTGCGCCCTGCACATCGCGATTATGCGGCGTGATGTTGTGATGACGCGCGCGCTGCTGGCCAAAGGCGCGGACGCGAACGCTCCGCTAACAACATGGACTCCGACACGGCGCTCTTCGAAGGATTTTCACTTCGTGCCAGAGCTTGTTGGCGCAAAACCGTACTGGCTGGCGGCGCGCAACGCCGCGCCCGAAATCATGAAACTGCTTGCGCAACACAAGGCCGATGTGCTGGCGGTGCATCATTCGGTGAAGGTGACGGATGCGACGGGCGCAACGATTGAAGACCGGACGGATGCGATTGTCGCGGCGCTGGGGCGGGGTGCGGCGTGGGTGGAATTCACGCGCGATGAGGCGCTGGCGCTGGCTTGTGTGCGGGCCGCGATGGAAGCGGGAGTCAAGCCGTCGGCGCGGGCAATCGAGGCGGCGAAGGCGCTGCGGTATTCGAAAGTTGTAGCGTTATTGGGAGGATCGGAATGAAACTGCTAGCGCTTTGTTTGGGCCTGCTCCCTGCTTTGAGCGCCCAGAAAGTCACGCGCGACATTGCCTACGCGGAACCACGGAACGAACGGCAGTTGCTCGATGTGTTTTCGCCGGAGACGGGGACGAATCATCCGGTTGTGGTTTGGGTGCATGGCGGCGGCTGGATGCGCGGGAGCAAGGAGCAGGTGGATCATAAGCCGGCGTGGTTTACGAGACACGGGTATGTGTTCGTCGCGATGAACTACCGCTTTGTTCCCCATGTGAAGATGGAAGACATTGTGCGGGATGTGACGAAGTCGGTGGGTTGGGTGCATCGGAATATAGCCAAACACGGCGGCGATCCGAAGCGCCTATTGCTGATGGGGCATTCGGCGGGCGCGCAGTTGGCGGCGCTATTGTGCACCGACAGCCGCTACATCGAGGCCGAGGGAGTGGCGCGATCAAGCGTTATCGGCTGCGTTCCGGTGGACGGGGATACCTACGATGTGCCGCTGCAGGTGGCCACGGCGACGGCACGGCAGAAAAGTCTGAAGCAGGCCCGGCCGAAGATGGGGCATCCGGAAAAATTCGGTGATGTGGCGCAGCAGAGGCAGTTCTCGGCCGTCAACCACGTTGCACCGAATCGCGGGATTGCGCCGTTTCTGATTCTGCACGTCGCCGATCACACCGATACTTCGGCTCAGGCGCACCGGCTGTGGGAAGCGCTGGATAAAGCGGGCGTTCGCGCGTCGATCTTCGGCGCGGAGAACAGCGAGCACGTCAAGCTTGATCGCAATATCGGGTTGGAAGGCGATGGGGCTACGAAAGCGTTGTTGGAATTTGTCAAGTCCGTTCTTGGTAAAGCCTAAGGACTGTTGAGGGGATTACAGTGCTACGACTCTGTTTGTTTGCGGCGGGCGCAATGACCGCGCAAGTAAGTTACAAAGACGATGTGATGCCGCTGTTCCGGGCGAACTGCGTTGGGTGTCACGGTCCGTCGCAACAGATGGCGGGGCTGCGGCTGGACCGGAAGAGTTCGGCGATGAAGGCGTTCGCACGACGGATCGTGCCTGGAAGCAGCGCGAACAGCTTCCTGTATTTTCGAATCGCCAACGGCGACTTCGGGCCGCAGATGCCGCCTTCGGGGCCGTTGAAACCGGAGCAGATCGCGCTGATCAAGAAGTGGATCGATGAGGGCGCCGACTGGCCCGACGCACTGGCCAACGAAGCGGACCGGCCGCCGGTCGATCCGCGCACGCTTCCGCTGATCGAAGCGGTGCGTCGAGGAGACACGTCTTTGATCCTGAAAGCGGACGTGGGATTGCTGAATGCGCGCGGCCCCGAGGGCACGACGCCATTCCTGCACGCCGTCCTCTATACCAACGGACCAACCCTTGCGAAGCTGATTCAACGAGGCGCCGAGGTGAACAAGCGGAACGACGCCAACGCGACCGCGCTGATTTTCGCCGGCAAGGACATCGAAAAGACGCGAGTGCTTCTGGCGGCAGGCGCCGATATCAACGCGAAGTCGGACGATCAACGCACGGCGCTGATGACGGCAGCGCGCAAGCCAGGCAATTCCGCAACCGTGCGACTGTTGCTGGAAAAGGGCGCGAACGTGAATCCGAATGCGCGGCCCGCATCCGAAGGATCTCCACTCGCCGAGGCCGCGCTTGCGGGCGATGCGACGAGCATCGAACTGCTGTTGGCCAAGGGCGCGGATGCGAACGCCGTCGGACGAGAAGCGATGTACTCAATCGTGGCGGCGGGCTGCCTGCGTTGCCTGGAACTAGTTGC
>VFZQ01000590.1 GCA_016871135.1 Acidobacteriota bacterium
CGCGCCGCCGCTAACTCGCTATTGCAAGCATTCGGGTTAGCCCGCTTTGCCTGCCACATTTCGCTCTTTTTGCCCATTAGCTGCGAAGGTTGGGTTAGCGGCGCAGATTTGCGAAGGGCTGGGCGCGGCGCATGCGTCGGGCATCGTTCATCGCGATATCAAGCCGGCCAACGTGATGGTGACGGCGGAAGGACGCGCGAAGATACTCGACTTCGGGCTTGCGAAGCTGAGAGAAGAGGCGGCTCGGCCGGGGGCCGGGAGCGATTCGACCGATACGGCCCCGACGATGCCTGGGCAGATCATGGGGACCGTGCCGTACATGTCGCCCGAACAGGCGACTGGGAGCGAGGTGGATTCGCGCTCCGACATCTTCTCAGTAGGGACGCTGTTGTATGAAATGTTGAGCGGGCAGCGGCCATTTCGCGGCGATCAACACCTGGCGACGATACGCGAGATCCTGACGGTGGATCCTCCGCCGCTGCCGGCGCGTGTGCCGAGGGCGTTGGCGGAGGTGGTCGCGCGGTGCCTGCAGAAGCGGCCCGCGGAGCGATTCGCCGATGGGGGTGTGGCGGCCGCGGAGTTACGGCGGGTGCAGTCGGCCAAGATGCGGATTCCGGTGCGATGGTTTGTTTATGCGGCTGTTGCCGCGGCGCTTGCGGTTGGAATCGTGCAGCCCGATCCGAAAGTCATCCTGCCCGGCAAACCGGCCGCGAAGGAGTTGCAGGAAGCTGAAGCGCTGTTGCGCCGGTACGATCAGAAGGGCAATGTCGACCGGGCGATTGCGCTGCTCGAAGCGGTGCCGGCGAATTCGCCATCACGGGCGGCGGTGTTGGTGGCGCTGGCCGAAGCGAATGTGCGGAAGTCGATTTTGACGAGCGACAAGGCGTTGCTGGAGAAGGCGGCGAAGTACGCCACCGAGGCGTTGACGGAGAACGGCGATCTGGCTGTGGCGCATGCGGCGTTGGGAGCGGTGGCGGCGGCGCATGGGCGCGCGTCCGAGGCCGCGGCGAGTTTTGAGCGGGCTTTGGAGATTAATCCTCTGAACGCGCGGGCGCAGCTCGGGTTGGCGAAGTTGAAGAGTGGGGAGGAGGCGGAGCGGCTTTATAAGAGTGCGATTGAGAGGAGCCCTGGGGATTGGGTGGCGCTGCATGAGTGGGCGGTGTATTGCGTGCGGCAGGCTCGGTATGACGAGGCGATTGGCGCGTGGAAACGGGCTATCGAACTGGCGCCGGATAATCTGACCGCGATGAGTTATTTGGGGTCTGGATATCACATGAAGGGTTCGTATGCCGACGCGGCTGATTCGTTTCAGCGGGTGCTGGCGCTCGATGCGACGCTCGCGCCGGCGTGGGCGAATCTTTCGACGGCGCGGTATTTTCAGGGCAAGTTCGACGATGCGATTCGAGCCGGAGAGAGGGCCGTGGAGTTATCGCCGGATCGGTATCTCTACTGGGGGAATTTGGGCGACGTGTATCGAATCGCGAAACAGCCGGAAAAGGCCGAGACCGCTTATGAACGGGCCGTTCGGTTGGTTTTGGACCGGCTTGCGACAAACCCAGGCGACACAGCGGCGCGTGGGAACGTGGCATTGTATTGGGCCAAGTCAGGGGCACACGCGAAGGCGCGTGCGGAGTTGCTACGCCTGAACCTGGCCAAGAGCGAGGATGTTCGGTTGTTTTTCAAGGCGGCCATTATTTACGAGATTGGCCACGAGCGTGACAGAGCGCTCGAGTATTTGCGGCGCGCGGTGCGCGCTGGGTATTCCATGCACGAGATTGCGAATGAGCCGGAGCTTGCTGAGTTACGCAGGGATTCGCGGTTTGTCTTCTCATTCGCGAAGCGCTAAGCGAAAGGATACAGAATGTATATCTTGACTCTTCAGATAGACCCCGACGTCTCTACCGGCCGATTCAGCGGCGATTCCTCGGAGTTTACCGGTCCGCTGCACACGTCAATGAACTGGTTGCGGCTGCGTTTGCCGCCAGGTGGATCGGAACCCGATTTCCCGCTCCTCCCCGGGTTTAATGTCGAAAGCCAAAACTGGCGAGATCTAAAAGAGGCGGGGACTTTGTTTCTTCCGAAGCCCGACCCACAGGTCCTCGGAGTTTATGTGCGAGAAGACATCGATTCGCATCCGGCGTCGAGTGCACTCAGTGCGTCGGCGACTGTCCAGCTTGCAATCTGTTTCGGTCGGCCGACGCGGGCGAAGCAATCGCAATCCAGTCCGATCCTGGAATCGACGCCCACCGGCCCTATCGTGAAGTCGACGATCATTTTGGGGCCGGCGACACCCATGCTGGGCACTCCCGCGACGGAAGGGAAACGATGGTTCTTCCCGCTCGGGAAAATCGGGACACGGCCCGATCCGGACTCCAATATCACACATCGCTACGAATTCGCGATCGGCGTTATCCTCCGCGACGGCTCAAAGACACGCTACTACGGCGAAGACCCCGAAATGGACATTGGCGAAAACTAGCGCTTAACCGGAAAATCCAGCGACTCGGTGCGCGCGCCGTCCATGAGTCTTGTCAGTCTGGCGACGGTCTCCGGTTGTGACGCTGCCAGGTCTTTCGTTTCGCCGAGGTCGGTCTTCAGATCGAAGAGTAGAGTCTTGCCCTTGGTACGGATGAGCTTCCAATCACCCGCGCGGAGGGCTTGCGAGAAGCCGCCTTCGTGGAATTCCCAGTAGAAGTAATCGTGCACCTTGGCGGGCTTGCCCAGCAGCGCGTTGTACATGCTGATGCCGTCGATGTTTTTCGGGGCCGTCGCGCCGATGACGTCGGCGAGCGTCGGCATCATGTCCCAGAAGGCGAAGGGGTGATCGCTCGTTCGGCCGGCGGGGAGTTTGCCGGGCCAGCGAGCGATGAAAGGCACGCGAATGCCGCCGTCGGTGAGGTCGCGTTTGGTGCCGTTGAGCGGGCCACTCGACTTGAAGAACTTGGCGTCGTGGCCGCCTTCCTTGTGCGGGCCGTTATCGCTGGTGAAAATGACAAGCGTGTTGTTGTCGAGCTTGTCGAGGATTTTCTGCACGTCGCGGTCGAGGCGCGTGACGGTGGCGGCGAACTTGCGTTCGAGCGCGGGCCAGGGCTTCGATGAATAGGGCGCGTCCTCTGGGACTTCGATGCCGTCGCCGGTGTCGCGGCCGAGTTCGTTGTTGGCGTGTGGAATGGGATTGGAGAAGTAGAGGAAGAAGGGTTCTTCCTTGTGTTTCTCGATGAATTGCAGTGCGCGGGCGAGGAAGAGATCCGGCGCATAGCCCTTCTTGCGCGCGCCGAAGTTCTCGTTGACGAGGTGTTCGCTGTTGCCGTCGAGGAGGTGCTCGGGGTAGTAGGTGTGCGCGTGGCGCTGGCTGAGGTAGCCGAACCACTCGTCCCAACCTTTCTTCGTCGGATAGCCGGGAAAGCCGAGGCCGCCGATGCCCCATTTACCGAAGATGCCGGTCTTGTATCCGGCCTTCTTAAACATCTCCGAGATGACAAAGTCGCCGGCTTGCAGGAGTTCTTCGTTGCGCGTGTTCCCGCGGATGCGGCAGTGGCCCGTGTGGAGTCCGGTCATCAACGCGCAGCGCGAGGGCGCGCACACCGTGCAGCCTGCGTAGGCTTGCGTGAAGCGCGTGCCTTCGGCGGCCATGCGATCGAGATTTGGCGTTTGGATCTCGGCCTGGCCGTAGCAGCTGCGGTCGCCGTAGCCGAGATCGTCGGCGATGATGAAGACCACGTTTGGCTTGCGTGTCTGCGCGAGCGCGGGCAGAGCCAGCGCGCTAAGAAATTCCCGTCTGCGGAGCATCTCCGCTAATGTACACTACACGAATGCTCGACACCGGGATCATCGTTGTCTATTTTGCGCTTGTCTTCGCCATCGGCTTTTACCACTCGCGGCGGGAGCGGACATCCGCCGATTATTTTCTGGCCGGCCACTCGGTGGGCTGGTTCGCGGTGGGCGCGTCATTGTTCGCGACCAATATTTCGAGCGAACATTTTA
>VFZQ01000591.1 GCA_016871135.1 Acidobacteriota bacterium
CTCCGCCTCGCGCCACCTGGCCCCATCCAACAGCGTCCTTCCCAGCACCCACTGCGCCACCGCCCGGTCCCGTTGAAAAAGCACGTTCAGCTTTTCTTTCTCCACCAGCTTATCGAGCAGCCCAATCGCCGATTTCGCATTGTCGACACCGTTCGCTCCCAGCGCATCGGCCAGCTTCAGCTGCGACACTGCCAGCATATGGCTCGCGTAGGAACTACCTGGGTCCTTCGATACCCATTCGCGCGATGACTGCACCATATCTCGGAACCGGTCGGCCGCTTCTTTTGCCTTGCCGCTCTTCATCATCGCGCTGCCCAGCCGTTCATACGCCAGCGCCAAGTCGCGCCTCGCCAGGATGTTACCCGGATCCAGCGCAGCCAGTTGCCGGAACGACTCCAACGCGTCTTCGGGCGATCCATTTTTCATCAGCGCATACGCCAAGTCTCGGCGCGCCTGTATATTTTGGGGATCCGATACCGCCAATTCCCGCCGCAGCCGCAGGAGCCGCTGATAATGCACGCCCGGATCGCCCCCCGCGCGCCGCAAAAAGTCGCCGTAGTCCTCGAGAGCGAACGAAAACTCCCGCTTGGCCCGCGCACTTAAAGGATCCGAAGCGACCAATTTTTCGTGCAACTGCTGCGCCTGCCGAAAGTGTTCCGCTGCCGCCCCCACATCGCCCGCACGGTCGAGCACCATCGCCAGTTTGCCGTGACTGATCGCCTGCTGCCGCATCGCGTCCGTCCCGCTCAACCCCATCACCAGTTGATGCGCCTGTGCCGCCATCGACTTCGCCTCGGCCAGCGATCCCGACGCCGACAACGCCACCGCCAGATTCTGCAAGCTCGCCGCTCGCGCCGCCGGCGCCGCAACTGACTGCTCCCGCAACTGCACCGCTCTCCGCAACGCCTCCAACGCGCCGGCCGAATCGCCGCCGACCGTCATCATGTCCGCTAGCGCCTCCAGCGTTCCCGCCAAATCGTTCTGGACCCCGGCATTCTTCGGCTCGGCCGCCAGGATCTGCTCCTGCAACTCACGCGCCTTCTTATAACTGGCCGCGGCGCCGATCGCATCGCCTAAGTTCGCAAAATTCGGATTTCCCTGTAAGTGCCCGACGCGCACATAGCCCGCCGCCAATTCGCGCTGCAACGAGTTATCGCCGCTTGACTCTTTTGCCAGGTTCGAAAGATACTCCAGCGCCTTCTGCACCAGTAACCGCCGCGCGGGAGTGGTCCCCGGCAGCGGCGCCAAAGTGTCCTGGACATCGAACAGCAGCGCGTTCGACATCTTCCGCACTTCACCGAACCGCGCCTCGGCCCGTATGCGCTGCTGCCTTGCCAACGATGCCTGCCACAACGCAAACACCGCTACCGAGATCAGCATCAGCACGGCTGTCGTCGCGGCCAACGCGATGGTTTTGTTGCGCCGCAAGAACAGCCCGAATCGCTGGCCTGCCGATTGCGGCCGCGCCAGCACCGGCATCAGCGCCAGATGATTTCGAATATCGTCTGCTAACTGCGCCGCCGATTGATACCGCTCTTTCGGATTTCTCCGCAGCGCCCGCAGCGTGATCGCATCCAGATCCCCGCGCAGCCGCTTCACTAAGTTCGACGGCTCGGCGTTCCGCGCAAAGCTGACGATGTTGATATTGCGCGTCACCTTCTTCGCGCCCTCCATCGTCAGCGTCTCTTTCACGCGAAACAGGGCTTCGCTCGGCCGTTGCGGCTCGCTCAGTGATACCGCCCGCACCACTTCCATCGTCGCCTGGTCCTTCACCTCATACGGCCGGTGCCCCGTTAACAACTCATAGAGGACGATACCCAGCAAATAGACATCCGACGCCGTCGTCACGGGGTCGCCCTTCACCTGCTCCGGACTCGCGTACTGCGGCGTCATCATCCGCATCGACGTCGCCGTCCGTTCCGCCACCGCCGAGCCGAGATCCGCGTTCATCAGCTTCGCGATGCCGAAATCGAGTAACTTCGCCGTCCCATCCGGACGAACCAGGATGTTGCCCGGCTTGATATCCCGATGAATAATCAGGTTCTGATGCGCGTAGTGAATCGCGTCACAGACCTGCAGAAACAACCGCAGCCGCTGTTCGATCGATGACCGCCGTTGATCGCACCATATGTCAATCGGTTGGCCATCGACAAACTCCATCACGAAGTACGGACGCCCATCGGCCGTCGCTCCGCCGTCCAACATGCGTGCGATGTGCGCGTGATCGAGCGAAGCCATGATCTGCCGCTCGCGCCGGAATCGCTGCAGGATGCGATCCGTCTCCATGCCTTTGCGGATGACCTTGATCGCCACCTGCTTGTCGTAGCTCTTGTCGGCGCGCACGGCCAGATACACGTGACCCATCCCGCCGCTGCCGATCGGCCGCTGCAACGCATACGGGCCAATTGTCGCCGGCATCTTTTCGTCGGCCTCCGGCACGGCCTCTTCCATCAACTTCGAAATCGGTGTAATCGCCGGCTTCTCGAGAAAATCTTCCGACGTCGAATCGGACTGGATCAATTCCCGCACGCGTTCATAGAGGTCGCGATCCGCGCCGCACGCGCGATCCAGGAACGCCGCGCGCGATCCAGACGGCTGTTCGAGCACGAGCTGAAAGAGGCTTTTTACTTGGCTATAGCGCTCCGGCGTCATCACCGACATTCTCGCACTCCATGAAAAAGGAAAACGAGGCCGGGTCAAGGGGCCGGCCTCGTCGCCTCCGACAATGCGAGCTCAGGAACCGCCAAGCAGTTCGGCTCTTGCTATCTAACGCGCAGCGGACGGGGAAAAGCCGTCAAAGTTTTTAGCCGGACTCGAGCTTACGGGTGACGGTCTGAAGGCGGCTAACCGTTCCGGGCAATTTGCGCGACTAGAAACTCGTCGATCGAACGCTCGATCTCGGATCGCTTTTTTCCTTGGCCCAAACGCGTCGCCCAATGTCGCCCCGGATGTAAAACATCCCAATCCGAACGCTTCCCGGCGTGACGGCCTTTGCCTGGATCGTGATTGCCAAATCCCTCAACGACGTGATTCCAAAGCGGTGCAAACCTGCGTATCAACAAGGTTTCTCCCAAGGGAATCCAGACGCTGTCAACCGCCAGGGCCCGGTACCAGAAATCACTCAAGTTCAGAGAGGCCGCCGCGGCGATTGACTCCGCGTGTTCCTGCATTCGGTCGTGCAATACACACCCTGGCGGCTCGCCTGACAAGAGCCCACCCTTTCGGGCGCCCTTGGGCACGGCTTTCCCGACATAGATCGGATTTTAGAGTTGCGCCGGGCGCCCTCGATTGGCTTCCACAAGACGAGAATATATCGGAGCCGTCCCGCGGTAGTAGATAGCGTAAACGCCCGCCGCGACGAATTTCTCTCGAGGGGGCATCGGTTCGGCATCCTGCGCGAGAAGGGCGTCCGCGACGCTCCGCGCCAAGTTCTCTATATCGAGCGGGTTAAAGCGAGGAGCTTCGCGCATGGAGGAATTCTACCCCATGTTCACGATGGAGGTATTACTTCCGGAGGCGAAGCCTACGCGCAATATCCCGTGCCAACACCTGCCCAAGCGTCACCGGCACCGCATTCCCCAATTGCCGCATGTTCTCCGACCAAACACTGTTGAAGACGAACTCGTCCGGAAACGTTTGAATCCTGGCGGACTCTCGGACCGTCAAGTATCTCACTCGGCCGTCCGGAAACAGAATCATATTCTCCCCGCCAGGCACGCCATGATCTCCAGCCTTCAAAGTCTTCGACGGTTCGTCAAGAGGCGAACCGGTATGGCCAACATACGCTTTGGCTCCGGGCTGGAATACATGATTCGGTATGTCCCTGGCCAACCGAGACTCGGGGTCGGGCAACCCATGAATCGCATCCCGCACGGTAAGCCAAGGTGTAGTCGGAAACCACGGCTGTCCAAATTAGCGCGGAGTGAGCGGGAGCGGAGTTGAAGGTAAAGGAGCTACCGCTTGGTCCGAGTTG
>VFZQ01000592.1 GCA_016871135.1 Acidobacteriota bacterium
CGAAAAACAGATTCGCCCGGTGCTGGCGGAGAAGTGTTTTCGGTGTCACAGCGCGAAGTTGCGCGAGCCGAAGGCAGGGCTGCGGCTGGACACCAAGGCCGGATTGCGGTCGGTGAACGGCAAGCTTCTCAAGGCGATTTCCTATACCGATTTGCATTTGCGCATGCCGCCGGCCGGCAAATTGTCCGATGACACGATTGAAAATTTTGCCGCCTGGCTGAAGCTTGGCGCGCCCGATCCGCGGGCCGATGCCGGCGGCGCGGGGGCCGTGTCGAAGGGGATCGACCTGGAACGAGGCCGCGGATTTTGGGCGTTTCAACCGTTGCGGGGAGGCGACGCCGGAATCGATCAGGCATTGGCGAAGGCGCGCGCGTCGAAGGGGCTAAAGGCTGCGGCGCCGGCAGGGCGGCGTGAGTGGCTGCGGCGGGCGACATTCGATTTGACCGGGCTGCCGCCGTCGACCGAAGAGATGGAGCGGTTCCTGAAAGGCGAGCCGTATGAAGCGGCCGTCGACCGGTTGCTTGCTTCACCGCACTATGGCGAACGATGGGCGCGGCACTGGCTGGACCTGGTGCGCTACGCGGAAACCAACGGGCACGAGTACGACAACAACAAACTGGATGCGTGGCGGTATCGCGACTATGTGATCCGTGCATTCAACGACGATTTGCGTTACGACCGTTTTGTGCAGGAACACATCGCGGGCGATTTGTTGCGGGACCAGAGGCTGTCTCGCGATGGGAAGTTTTTCGAATCGCCGTTGGCGACGAACTTCTACTGGTTCGGCGAGGTTTTGAACAGCGCCACCGATTCGATCAAATCGAAGGCGGACACTGTCGATAATCAGATCGACGTGATTGGCAAGGCGTTCCTCGGACTGACGGTGGCGTGCGCGCGCTGCCACGATCACAAGTTCGATCCGATTCCGACCAAGGACTATTACGGGTTGGCGGGTATCATGCACTCGACCGGCATGCGCGAGGTGGTGATCGATTCGCCGGAACAGGCGGCGGCCGTGCGTGCGGCGCATGTTCGCGCGGCGCCGGTCACGCGCAATCCGGGAAAGACGCGCATCGCGCTGCGGCCGGGCGAAACGATGTGGGAAGACTTCGGAGACTTGGCGAAGAACAACTGGTACGCGAGCGGCGAGGCGTTTGCGAATGGCGTACGCGATGGCATTGTCGACTCGGCCGGGCGCGGCGTGAACGAACTGGTTGGCTCGCTGACTTCGAAGAAGTTCCGTATGCCCAATCACTACGTGCATGTCCGTTTGGCGGCGACGAAGGGCGATCGTTCGCTGGGCGAGCGCGAACCGGTGCGATTGACGCTGGTCGCCGACGATTTCAAGAGCCTGCATTACCTTGGTACGGGCAAGGACGAGTTTGAGTGGGTGACGTTCCGGATGACGCTGCCATATCAGCGGCTGTGTTACTTCGAAATCGTCGACCGTTCGCGCACGGGCGCGATCGCCGTCGATGCGATTGTGTTCAGCGAAGAGAAGGATCCGCCGCCGGTTGAGAATGTCGAGAAGGCCGATTGGCGGGAGGCGGCTACGGTGGCCGCGGTGCCGGAGTCGACCTTTGGCATGGTGGCGTGGGACGAAGCCCCGGGCGATACGAAGCTGCATATTCGGGGCAGTCACGTGAATTTAGGCGAGGATGTTCCGCGGCACTTCTTGCAGGTGCTTTCGAAACAGCAGGCGCCGTTGACTGGAAGCGGGCGTGTGGAGATGGCGCGATGGATCACCGGCGACGCCCGCGATTTACTGGCGCGCGTGTGGGTGAATCGAGTGTGGAAGCATCATTTCGGCGATGGGCTGGCGCGGACGACCGACAACTTCGGTTTGACCGGCGAGCGCCCGGTGCATCGCGATCTGCTTGATTCGTTGACCGCTCGATTTGTCGCGCAAGGATGGAGCACGAAAAAGCTGCACCGTGAGATCGTGCTGTCGGACGCTTACAAAATGAGCAGCCGCGCGGATGCGGCGGTGGCGAAGATCGATCCGCGCAATGAGTATCTGCATCATTATCCGGTTCGGCGTTTGGAGGCCGAAGCGATTCGGGATGCGATCCTTTTTGTCTCGGGCGGATTGAACGCCGAGATGTATGGCCCTAGCGTTGTGCCCTTCATCAGCAAGTATCAGGATGGGCGGGGTAAGCCGCGGACGGGCCCGCTCGATGGCGCGGGCCGGCGCAGTCTGTACGTGCAGGTGCGAAGGAATTTTCTGACGCCCATGTTTTTGGCCTTCGACTATCCGCTGCCGATTTCGACGATCGGCGCGCGCAATCAATCGACGGTGCCGTCGCAGGCGTTGATGATGATGAACAACGAGTTTGTGTTGCAACAGGCGGCGTTGTTCGCGGAAACGTTGGCGGGAGAGTCCGACAAGACCGGTGCGATGTACCGGCGCGCGTTTGGGCGGGAGCCGTCGGCGCAAGAGCGAAACGACGCACAAGAGTTTCTGGCAGGCGGCGGGACGCTGGCTGACTTTGCGCATGTGCTGTTCAATTCCGCGGAGTTTATCTATGTCCAGTAGACGTGAGCTTTTGTGCCGCGCGGCGAACGGTTTTGGCGGGCTGGCGTTGATGCAGATGCTGGCGCAGGGCGCGGTGAAAAACGGCATGCATCACGCGGCGAAAGCGAAGGCCGTGATCTTTCTTTTCATGGACGGCGGGCCGTCGCAGATGGACACGTTCGATCCCAAGCCCCGGTTGCGCGCCGATCACGGCAAGAAGCTGCCGTTTACGCCGCCGACCACGGTGTTCAACATTTCCGATCAGATTCTGGGTTCGCCGTATTCGTTCCGGAAACATGGGCAAAGCGGGACCGATGTCAGCGACATCTTCCCGCATGTAGCCGGTTGCATCGACGATATCTGCCTGATCCGCTCGATGGTGGCCGATCACAGCGAGCATACGGCGGCGAACTACTTCATCCACTCCGGTTCCGGATTTCAAGGCCGGCCGAGCATGGGATCGTGGATCAACTACGGCTTGGGTTCGGAGAGCGACAATTTGCCGGGTTTCATTGTGCTCGAGAGTGGTCTTGTGCCGCCAGGAGGCATGGACTGTTTCGCGAGCGGCTTTTTGCCTGCGAGCTATCAGGGCACGATGTTTCGCAAGGGTGAGCATCCGGTGGCCGATCTTGTGCCTCCGGCGGGATCGGCGGCGGCGCAACAGCGCAAGCTGGCGTTGTTGAGCAAGATGAATAAGGGCGTGGTCGAACGGTTCGGCGAAGTGAGCGAGATCGAAGCGACGATCAAGAACTACGAACTCGCGTTTCGGATGCAGTCGGCGGTGCCGGAATTGTTGGACTTGTCGAAGGAGTCCGAGGCGACGAAAGAGTTGTACGGGCTCAACGAAAAGATCACCGAGGAATTCGGGCGGGAGTGTTTGTTGGCGCGGCGGCTTGTCGAGCGCGGCGTGCGGTTCATCGAACTGCTGACGCCTGCACGTCCGGGGCTCGACCGGTGGGATCAACACGCGGGGTTGGAGAACGGGCATCGCATCAACGCGCAGTCGACCGACAAGCCGATCGCCGGGTTGTTGAAGGATCTGAAATCGCGCGGGCTGCTGGATTCAACGCTTGTGGTGTGGGGCGGGGAATTCGGGCGCACGCCCTGCGCGCAGATGCCGGATACGCCGGGCGCGGCGTCGCGGATCGGACGCGATCACAATCCGTACGGCTTCACGATGTGGATGGCCGGCGGGGGCGTGAAGCCCGGAATGACCTATGGCGCGACCGATGAGTTTGGTTACTTCGCGATCGAAAACAAAGTGCACGTTCACGATCTGCACGCGACGATGCTGCATCTGATGGGTATCGATCACAAGCGGCTGACGTTCCGCTATAGCGGGCGCGATATGCGGCTGACCGACGTGCACGGGAATGTTGTCAGGGAGATCTTGGCGTAGCGCTATTTTGCGTCGCGCCAGGACTCCTTCATGAGTATCCACTGGC
>VFZQ01000593.1 GCA_016871135.1 Acidobacteriota bacterium
CGTGCTGTCGGTGAATCGATTCGCCGGCTCCTGATCGATCCCGAGCGCCGTAAGCATGTACACCGGCCCTCCCATCACACCCTGACCGTTCAGCACACCGTGCAGATTCCCCGACCCCGTCGAAATCGTCACACTCCGCTCCCGCTTCGCCGCCGCCACGTCCAGCGTGTACCCCTACTTGCGCGCCTGCGACATCACCATCTCCGGAACCGTATTGCTGTGACACGAAACACAGCCGCGTGTCTTCCACACCACCGGAGCCGTCGTCTGCAGCAGCGGAATCGCCCGCTCCACCGCCTGCCGTGGTGACTTCGCCGGCGCCACGCTCACCGGTATCGGCTCTGCCTCGCCCGGCGCCTTCGCGTGCCGCAGCGTCTGCACGATCGGATCGTTCTGACCAAACCGATAGGCAAGAGTGAGCGCCGTATTCCCATTCTCTTCCTTTAGGTCCAGACGAGCCCCGCGCGCGATCAGTAACTTCACCACCGCCGGATTGCGGTCATAAGAAATCGCCGCCCGCATCAGCGCCGAATAGCCCCTCAGGCATTGCGGATCAAGCGCCGCGCCCTGCTCAATCAGCAACCGCACAAACTCAACATTCTGATACGCCGCGGCATTCTGCAGCGCCGTCTGTCCGCGCACACCAAGCTGATTCACATCCACCCCCGCCGACAAAAGGATCGGCGCGCACGCCAGGCAATTCGACACCGCGGCGTTCACCAGGGACTGCGACTTCGGCGCCAGCTTCGCGCCCAGCTTCAAAAGTGTCACCAACGATCCCGGCTCGCCCGCGCCCGCCGCCGTCTCCAACGCCGCCGTCGAATGCTTCGCGCCGGCCGCAAGCAGCGCATCGATTAGAGGCTGCGCGCCTTTCCTCCCCGCCGCGAGACGGAGCGGAGTAATTCCATTAGCCGTCGCGGCATCCGGCGGGGCGCCAGCCGCCAGAAGCGCTTTGGCTTTGCGAAGATCCGAGACCGCATAGTGAAGCGGCGTATAGCCACCCGCATTCGCCGCGGCCGGATCGGCCTTCAATCGCAACAGCAGTTCAACCATGGCAGCATCTGCCGTAACCACGGCATGATGGAGCGGAGTTGTTCCATCGGCACGCCGCGAATTGACCTCGGCGCCCAGGTTCGATACAGCCCCCAAATCACCCCGCCGAATGGCATCGAAGATATCGGCAGCGGCCAAAGCCGAGACGGCAAACAGAAACAGCGATAGGCGC
The DNA here is from genome assembly GCA_016871135.1 of Acidobacteriota bacterium. GTDB lineage: Bacteria > Acidobacteriota > Terriglobia > Bryobacterales > Bryobacteraceae. The sequence goes on from VFZQ01000593.1 coordinate 1,226, forward strand.
ATACCGCATTCTAATACGCCGTCATCGTGCGTATGGTTCGGATCACATGGATCGCCGCGTCCCTTTTCGCTGATAGCGCCGAAGTGAAAGAGGCAGTAGTCGATCGCGCGCGGCCCAAGTCACCTCGAAAAGCTGCGCCATTAACGCCCACAAGAAGATCGAACCACCGCGCCCGACGTTCACACCCGCGTTCCACTTTAAGTAAACTGCCCCAATGCGACGCGTCATCTTCAGTTGCGCGATGAGCCTCGACGGCTACATCGCCGGCCCCAACGGCGAATACGATTGGATCGTCATGGACCCCGACGTCGATTTCGCCGCCATGATGGCCCGCTTCGATACCTTCTTAATCGGCCGCAAGACCTACGAGGCGATGCGAAGCATGATGGGCGACACTCCCGCGCCCGCCGGCGTCCGAAACATCGTGTTCTCACACACACTCAAAGCCGAAGAGCATCCAAACATAATCCTCCAAGACGACGCCGAACGCACCGTCGCCGAATTACGCGCGCAACCGGGCAAAGACATCATGCTCTTCGGCGGCGGTGAACTATTCAGAGCCCTGCTGGCCGCGGGCTTGGTCGACACCATCGAAGTCGGCATAATCCCCGTCTTGCTCGGTGCCGGAGTCCCCCTGCTCCCTCCCACCTGGACACGCACGACGCTCAAACTACGCAGCCACCGCCTGTTCGAAACGACCGGATCCGTCAGCCTGATCTACGACGTCGTGCCTCGCGCCTAATATTCCAGCAACCCCTTCGCAGTATTCACCAAGTCATCCACCTGCGGCAGAATGTGATCTTCCAGCGTCGGCGCATACGCAACCCATGTATCCTTCGCCGCCACGCGTTTCACCGGAGCGTCTAGACATTCGAACAGCTCATCGGCGATCCGCGCCGCGATCTCGGCGCCATAGCCAAAGCTCAGCGTGTCCTCGTACGCCACCATCACCTTGCTCGTCTTGCGCACCGATTTCTCAATCGCCGCCCAATCGTACGGCGCCAGACTCCGCAAGTCGATCACTTCCACCGTATGCCGCGGATTCGCCACTTCCAGCAGCTGCGCCGCCAGCAGAGACTTCTGCACCAGAGCCCCGTAGGTCACGATCGTAAGCTTCTCGCCGCTCTTCACAACACGCGCCTGGCCAAACGGAATCGTGTAATCCGGCCCCGGATGCAAGCTGCGATTGTACGGCTCGCGGTACAACTTCTTGTGTTCAAGGAACAGCACCGGATCGTCGCTGCGAATCGCCGTGCGCAGCAGTCCAACCGCGTCCAGCGCGTTCGACGGAAAGATCACTCGCAACCCCGGAATGTGCGTGAACGTTACTTCGCCGCACTGGCTGTGATAGATCGATCCTCCGGTCAAATAGCCGCCGATCGGCACGCGCAACACCGCCGGACACGAGAACCCATTGTTCGACCGCCACCGGATATTGGCCATCTCATCGCGAATCTGCATCATCGCCGGCCAGATGTAATCGAAGAATTGAATCTCCGCCACCGGCTTCATCCCGCGCGTCGACATCCCGATCGCCCGCCCCGCGATGCACGCCTCGGCAATCGGTGTATTGAAGCAGCGCTTGTCGCCAAAGGTCCGCTGCAATCCAAGCGTCGCTTTAAACACGCCGCCCTTGCCCTTCACCTCGGGCAGATTCTGCGAGCGCGAACAATCGGCCACGTCTTCGCCGAAGACGACAACCCGCGGATCGCGCGCCATCTCCTCTTGCAGCGTCAGGTTGATCGAGTCGACCATCGTCCGCGCCTCGCCGCTAAACACGGGCGTCGATTCAAACCGCTTCGACGTCGGATCGACGGCCGGCGAATACAGGAACCGCATCGCCGTACCCAGATCCGGCGGCGCCGCATTCAATGCATAATCGGTGGCGGCTTCGACCTCGCGTTCAATCTCGGCATACAGCGCCGCGATCTCGCCTTCGGTCATGATGCCGTTCTGCGTCAGCCACTCTGGATACAACCGCAGAGGATCGCGCCGGGCTTCTTCCTCTCGCTCGGCCTCTGTCTTGTAGAACCGCTCGTCGTCGCTCAATGAATGCGAATAGGGCCGGATGCAATGCGCGTGAACAAGCGCCGGCCCGACGCCCGCGCGGCAATGCGCGGCCGCTTCTTCCATCGCCTTCCAGGACTCCACGAAATCGGATCCGTTAATCTCCAACCGCAACAAACTCGGAAATCCCGCCAGCAGTCTTGAAATGCTTCCACCCGGTGTCTGATGCTCCACCGGCACCGAGATCGCCCAGCCGTTGTCTTCGATCACGAAGATGACCGGCAGCTTTTCCAAACATGCCGCGTTCACCGCTTCCCAAAACTCGCCTTCGCTCGTCGCGCCATCTCCGGATGTGACCACCGTCACCTCGTCCGACTGCGGATACAACAACCGTCCCGCGTGCGCGCAGCCGACCGCCTGTACATACTGCGATCCCGTCGGCGACGATCCCGTAACAACATGCAACTCCGGTGACGACCAGTGCGACGGCATCTGCCGCCCGCCCGATTGCGTGTCCTCGCCCGCGCCCACCGCCTGCAGCATCATCATCTTCGGCGTGATGCCGCACGCCAGCGCCACCGCGCGATCTCGGTAATACGTGTAGAACCAGTCGAAGCCCGGGCGCAAGTACAGCCCGACCGCGGTTTGAATCGCCTCGTGGCCGGCGGCCGAAACTTGAAAGAAGATCTTGTTCTGGCGCTTGAGCAGCACTTCG
>VFZQ01000594.1 GCA_016871135.1 Acidobacteriota bacterium
GCGGTTGAACTTTCTTCGTGACACGGACATGACTCAAATTCTCCTTTGGGAATTTTTGTGTGTCTAGACTCGTGTCTCAAATTTGGGGACAACTCCACGGCATCGCTCTGTTCTCTATAATTAGAAGTTCCCCCGCCCCACCTGATGTCTGACGTTCCGTTCGTTCACCTCCACACACACACCGATTACTCGCTGCTCGATGGCGCTTGCGAAATCAAGCAACTGATGAGCATTGCCGCCAAGGAGCAGATGCCCGCGATCGCGATGACCGATCACGGCAACATGTTCGGCGCGGTCGAGTTTTACAACGCCGCCAAGGACAAGGGCATTCATCCTGTCTTCGGCTGCGAGCTGTACACGGTGCCGGGCGATCATAAGAAACAAGAGGGCCGGTACAATCACCTGCTGCTGCTGGCCCAGGATCAGGAGGGCTATCGGAACCTGATCAAGCTCGTGTCAACCGGCTACTTGGAAGGTTTCTACTACAAGCCGCGCGTGAGCAAAGACATGCTCGCCCAGCACTCGAAAGGCCTGGTGTGTTTGTCGGCGTGCCTGCGCGGCGATGTGAACGAAGCGCTGCTTGCCGAGAGATACGACGAGGCGAAACGGACCGCTTCGGACTACCGCGACATCTTCGGCAAGGAGAATTTTTTCCTTGAGATTCAGGACCACGGGCTGGAGCAGGACGGCAAGCTGATTCCGGAAGTGGTGCGGCTGGCGCGCGAGATCGAATCGCCGCTGGTGGCGACCAACGACGCGCACTATCTGCGCAAGGACGACGCCCGCGCGCACGACATCTTCATGTGCATTTCGACGGGCAAGACCTACAACGATCCGAACCGCATGAAGTGGGATCAGTCCGAGTTCTACATCAAGAACAAGGCTGAGATGGAGAAGCTGTTCGGCAACTATCCGGAAGCGCTGCGGACGCCGTACGAGATCGCCATGCGCTGCCAGGTGAAACTCGAAAAAGTCAAAGAGCCGTTCCCGAAGTTCGACGTGCCGCCAAATCACTCGATCGATTCGTTCTTCGAGTACGCCGTGCGCGAGGGCTTCGAAAAACGCCGGCCTCGGCTGGAATACATGGCGCAACACGGGCAGTTGCGCAACCCCATGGATGCCTACGAAGAACGGCTGACGCGCGAGATCAAGATGATCCAGCAGATGAAGTTCTCCGGCTACTTCCTGATCGTCTGGGACTTCATCCGCTACGCGCGGCGGCAGGGCATTCCGGTCGGACCGGGCCGCGGTTCGGCGGCCGGGTCGCTGGTCTCGTTCGCGATGACGATCACCGATATCGATCCACTGCAGTACGGCTTGCTGTTCGAACGCTTTCTGAATCCCGAACGTATTTCGATGCCTGACATCGATACGGACTTCGAGCCGCGCGGCCGCGGCAAGGTGATTCAGTACGTCACCGAGAAGTACGGGCGCGAGCAGGTTGCGCAGATCATCACGTTCGGCACGCTGGGCGCGAAGGCGGCGATCAAGGACGTCGGCCGCGTGTTGGAGATGAGCTTCGGCGAAGTGGACAAGCTGACCAAGCTGGTGCCGCCGACGTTGAACATCAAGCTGAAAGAGGCGATTGAACAAGAGCCTGGCTTCGGCGAGGCGGCGAAGGCGGATCAGCGCGTCGACGATGTTCTCGAGGTAGCGCAGCGTCTGGAAGGCATGGCGCGCAATGCGTCGGTGCACGCGGCGGGTGTTGTCATCTCCCCGCAACCGTTGAAAGAGCTTGTTCCGTTGTACAAGACGAACAAGGACGAAATTGTTACGCAGTACGACATGAACGGGCTGGAGAAGCTCGGTCTGTTGAAGATGGACTTCCTGGGCTTGACGACGCTGACCATCGTCGATGAGGCGCTGGCGCTGATCAAACAGGGCTACGGGAAGACGATCGTAATGGAGGAGATTCCGCTCGACGATAAACACACCTACGAGGAGATCTTTCACAAGGGCAATACGTCGGGCGTGTTCCAGTTTGAATCCAGCGGAATGCAGGACATTCTGCGGCGCTACAAGCCCGACCGGATTGAAGATCTGTGCGCGCTGAACGCGTTGTACCGGCCGGGGCCGATTCAGGGCGGCATGATCGACGACTTCATCGCACGGAAGCTCGGCAAGAAGGAGGTCGTCTACGATCTGCCGCAGTTGGAGCCGCTGTTGAACGAGACGTACGGCGTCATCGTGTACCAAGAGCAGGTGATGCAGATCTCGAACGTGCTGGCCGGATACTCGCTCGGCGACGCCGACATTTTGCGGCGCGCGATGGGAAAGAAAAAGGCCGAGGAGATGGAGGCGCAGAAGGTGCGCTTTCTGCAGGGCGCGGAGAAGAACAAGTTCAATCTGAAGAAGGCCGAGAAGATTTTCGACCTGATGGCGCAGTTCGCCGGCTACGGCTTCAACAAGTCGCACTCGGCGGCGTACGCGTACTTGGCCTACGTCACGGCGTACTTGAAGGCGCACTATTCGATCGAGTTCATTTCGGCGCTGCTGACGTCGGAAACGGGGAACACAGAAAAGGTCGTCAAGTACATCAACGAATCGAAGGAGCGCGGCATCAAGGTGCTGCCGCCGGACGTGCATAAGAGTTTGCTGTCGTTCTCGCCGGACAACGGCGCGATTCGTTTCGGGCTCGGCGCGATTAAGAACCTGGGCCAGGGCGCGGTGGAATCGATCCTCAAGGCGCGCACCGAAGTGGGCCGGTTCAAGAGTTTCTTCCACTTCGCGGAAAACATCGACCTGGGCGCGGTGAATAAGCGGGCGATTGAGTCGTTGATCAAAGCGGGCGCGCTCGATTCGATCGACGGCACGAGATCGCAAAAGACGGCGGCGGTGGACCGTGCGATGGAGCACGCGCAGAAGTTGCGGCGCGATAAGGAATCGGGACAAGGCGGGCTGTTCGGCGATATGTTCGCCGATGACGACGCGCCGGCGGAAGATCTGCCGAAGGTGCCGGAGTGGAAACGCATGCAGATGCTGCAGGCGGAAAAAGAGATGCTCGGGTTCTTCGTCAGCGGGCATCCGCTCGATGAATACGACGACCGCATCGGCGACCTGCGATCACACGAGACCGATCAACTGGCGGAACTGCCGCGCAACTTCGAAGTGAAGCTATGCGGAATCCTGACATCGATTCAGCGGCGGCGATCGAAGGAAGGCAAGCCGTGGGTGGCGCTGAGCGTGGAAGATCACAAGGGCACGTTGGAAGGGATGATCTTCAATGGCCGCGATAACGACAAGCTGATCGAGCAGCTCTCGCCGTATCTCACCGACGACAACGCTTGCTTGATCACCGCCACCGTGATGCCGGAAGAAGGCGCCGCGCCGCGATTGCGCATCAAGGATCTGCTGCCGCTGGAGAATGCACGTGTGCCTCTGCCGTCGTTGATTTCGATCCGCGTGAAGCTGCAAGCGAATGGGCATGATCCGTGCGCGGAGCTGCATGACTTGTTCGCGCGCAAGCCGGGTAATGCCCAGGTGCGATTGCGGCTGGAGTCGCCGCGGGACTTCGCGGTGTTGCTGGATGTGACGGAGCGCGTGAAGCCGGACAAGGAATTTCGTAAGGCGATCGAAGAGATCTGCGGCGCAGAGGCGCTGGAAATTCTGCAAAACTAATACTTTCACTTCTAACGATATTTTGTCCGGTGTAAAATGGGGTGAGTGGTAAGAGAGTGCGGCCACTCATATTAGCGGTTTGTACCCCTCCGGAGTAACGCCGCTCATCGGTAATTTACTGTTGGTTGATGAGGCTCTATGGGAGTTGAACTAAGTTCGCGTTTGGTTGTCGGAATCTCTACGAGCGCGTTGTTCGACCTTAAAACCGAGGATCGCATCTTCAAAGAACAAGGGCTGGAGGCGTTTAGGCGATTCCAGGATGACCATGAAGAGGAGGTCCTAAATCCAGGCACAGGCTTCGCGCTGATTCGAGCCTTGCTTTC
>VFZQ01000595.1 GCA_016871135.1 Acidobacteriota bacterium
GCCGGTGGGATAAAACGTGTTGTCCCCGAGAAAGTGGATCGGCCGCTGGGTTTCGCCTTTTCGCGTAAACATGAGTTGCGTCTTCGAGACACTGACTTCAATCGATTCGCTAGGCCCTGCGCCAAACACGAACACACCGATGAACGCGCTCTGCTCCGCGGGCGTCAGCGAGCGTGGCTGCGTTCCGCTGGCGGCTTCAAGCGACTGTACGAAATCGATCATCTCTTTCGAACCACCCGCCTTGGCGTGCGACAAAAGAGGAATACCATGCGGGCCAAGCGCTCGCTCGATTCCCGGTCTCGCGGCGATCATCGCCTTCACCACCGCGGTCTGGCCGAGCATCGCGGCCGAGAAAAGGGTGGGCGCCGCCCCGCCCGCCAGCAACAGCTCGGCGATCTCTTTGTTCCCGACGTGCGAGGCCGCGCCCAGCGCGGTCTCCCAGTCGCCGAAGCCCCAGTCCCAACTTGCGTTGACCAACGCGGGGCGCTGCGAGAGGAGTTCCTTCACACGCTTTGGATTGGCGTGCGAAGCGCCGACCATCTCCTTGGCAAGCGCGGCGGGCTGTCGCGGAAAGCTTTCATCGGCCGCGACAAGCGCGGATGCGGAGGCCAGCCAGATCCAGTTTCGTCGTGTAAGGTTCATCGAACTCCATCATGCTCACGCCGCCTCGGAATCGGCAAGCTAAATGGATGTTATTTGAGAACTCCTTTGACTCCAGCCACATACGGTGACACATTAAGCGGTCAGTCGCGGGCCAAACTCGGCCGAGATGCGTTTGGCGCCGCTGGCCGCCTCTGTGGATGTAATGGGAACGCGAACGACTTTCAGATGCGTCTGCTCAGGAATCCGGATCAGATGTGCCAGCAGCCGGTAGCCCGGCGATGCGTTCTGCAACTGGCAAAGGATGACGTACCGCACACCGAGTGCCTCGCCGATTCGAGCCGGATCCCGCTCGTTTCGCGGCCCCCGCAAGATCGCCGCGTTGCCGATGACTTGATGGCCGGCTTCGGTGAGGTCGGCGACGACGCCGTCGGCAACGGCATCTGCCAATCGATCGAGCGACGCGTCGCCCGTCTCGTTATCGAATCGCGCGACGGCGACCACTGGCTTTCCCGCACGCCGCGCGACTGCAACCCCGCCCGCCACCAGAACGCCGGCCGCCATGGCCCACCACCACCAGCGTCGCCGCGCAATCGGCATCGAGATCGGCGCGATGAATTCGTAACCCTTCTTCGGGTGCGTCTTGATAAACACCGGGTTCTCGGCCGATTCGCCGAGTGCCGTCCTCAACTGTGCAATGCACACGTTGAGGCTGCGTTCGAAGTCGACATTCGTATCGTCGCCCCACAGCGCCATCTTCAATTCGTCGCGCGACACAATCCGGCCCGGAGACGCCAGCATTAGACGCAACACGGCTGCCGGTTGCCCTGCCAATTTCACGGGCACACCATCACGCCGCAGTTCGCCGCTTGCGGGTTCGAATGAAAATCTCCCAAAAGTCACACAGATTCTCCAAGGCCTGCCCAACGGGTCGAATGGGATCTCACCCGAGGTATGTTGTCGCGATCAAGAGTTGGCCGCGAAGTATCGCAACGCCTCATCTTACCGCGCGTAGTAGCCCGCCTTGTGCCGGAACGTCAGGTCCGCACGCTTGGCCCGAATTTGGATCTTTCGAAACGTCGCGTCGGGATTCTTGTTTGACGATGAGTAACCAAGATCGTAGGATGCCCGCAAGATATCGGCAATCTGTTTGTAGGCTTCACGCAAATTGTCCGACTCGCCCGCGTCGAAGTCCAGTCCGCCGGTGTCGCGCGCAATCCGCTCCATCACCGACCGGCCGTACTTGTTGCGCGCCGTCCAACGATTCTTGTTCAACTCGGTATAACGCAGGCAGAACACGGTGGAGCCACATCGCTGCGCCGCTTCAATCGCGTCCATCAAGTTGTGCGCACTCGACGTGTCTTCGCCGTCGGAAAACAGAATGAGCGCACGCCGCCCCGTGTCGATGCGACTCATCACTTCTTCGGAGGTGTTGTAAATCGCGTCGTAAACCGATGACGCGCCGGCGCGAAGTTCTTGCGGGCCAATCGAAGGAAACACCACGCCCTTTTCGTTTTTTTCGTATGCGCGGAAGCTGTCAGTGATTGCGTCGATACTCGCCGTCAGTGGCGCGACCAGCTTCGTCGCTCCCGCAAAGCAAATGAGGAACGCCTTGTCTTGTTTTTGCATGACGTTCTTCAAGAAGTCTTTCAAGTCCCGCCGGTGGTCTTTCTGAAACTCGCGCTGGCTGCCGCTCATGTCGGCGATCAGACCGATCGACAGCGAACTGCCCGCGCCCGTCGAGAAGTGCGAAATCGTCTGTGGAACGCCGTCTTCAAGGATCTCGATGTCGTCCTTCGACAGTGTTTTCACCAGTTGCCCGCGCGCATCGCGCGCAGAGAACGGAACATTGACAAGACTGACCTCCACTCGGATCGGCGGCGGCTCCTGCGCGCCGGCAGCGAGCACCTGAAACAGGAGTCGGCGGGTCATGTTTGTTATACGCGCGAAAGCCGCTAAAGTTCCAAATAACCGAGATACACCATTGGACCCAGCTTGAACTTTTCGCTCAAAGAGAACACCTTGGCATCGGCGATGATTTCAACCTCGCCGTCCTTGGCGGTGATGACATAGCTACGCGGAAAGTGGATCTTGGCCGTCAAGGTCAAACCGAAAATAGTAACTTCAACCTTTGACGCGTTAATCGCCGTGCCATTTTTCATCCTCAAGAACGCTTTGTCGCGGATGACATTTTCCAGCACGCCCGCACTCTGATGCGCCAGCTCGGCCGGCAAACCGAACAGCTCGACTACATAGTCTTGCTCCCCGCTGGCGATCCGTTCGTTGATGGACCCGGCGCCCTTGGCTTCGCGATGCTTGTAGACCGCCGTGGCGTGACGCACGGGCAACGCGCCGCACCAGCGGACGATGATATCGGACTTGTCCTTTAGGCTCGAAACCGGCGCACCGATACCGCCAAGCGGCCCCAGCGCGCCCGTTTTCACGCCATGATCGGCGCCAGGAATGTCCTTGTAGGTGATGGGTCGCTGCTCGCGTTCGCGCCATGTGAACGACACCGTGCGCGGATGCGACCACGGCGAATCGGTCAGTACCCGAAGCACTGTGTCATCGGACCACTCCGGAAACGGTTTCGATTTCCAGTCGGCGGCGCTGGCGGAGGCCAGCACGCAGATAAACAGCACGCGCATCTCTTTTCAGTGTAGCGGTGAATTTCGTTACAAACGCCACTGAACACGCGTTCCGTCGCCGGTTCGAATCGCCGAGACATCGCGAAGGTGAGCCAGCAGCCTACTTAACCAACACTCCCCAGGGCCTATCCTGCACCTTAATCTTCTTCATTATGGCCTTGGTAGCCAAGTCAATCACGCTCACGTCGCCCGACGGCCCGTTCGCCGAGTAGAGCAGTTTCCCATCCGGCGACACGCCGATGCCCCACGGCCGTTGACCAGCTTCGAACTCGTCGAGCACCTTGTTGCTCGCGGCGTCCATCACGAAGATCTTCCTTGAACGGCCCGTGGAAATATAGAGCTTCGCACCGTCCGGCGACAAAGCGAACCCCATGGGCTTGATCTCTTCACCCGGCAATTTCACCGTCGCGGTCACCTTGTGTGCCGCCGTATTGACCACCGAAATCGTTCCGTCGTTCTCGTTCGTCACGAACGCCTTCTCGCCGTTCTTCGAGAACGCAACCGACCGCGGCCGCTTCCCGACCTTGAACTCCTTCAACACCTTGTGCGAAGCCGTGTCGATTGCAAATACCGAGCTGTCGTTCTCGCTGGTGACATAAACTACCTTACCGTTCGGATGTAGCGTTACTCCCTCGGGCTCTTCGCCGACGGGCACCGACCCCACCACCTTGCCGGCCGCGAAGAGCC